>JBLHLI010000290.1:0-3970 GCA_047618765.1 Enterobacterales bacterium
TACAAATAGTGATACAGATACTGCTACAGAAAGTGATACAGAAAATACGAAATCGGTGTTTTTAGACGACATTGCCTTGATTGATTGGCAAGCACATTATAATGAGCCGGGAAGATTACCACTGGATAAATCATTGCTTGGCTTTGCCACTCACATTGGAGTAGAGCCAGAACAGTCAGCTGTGACTTTTAAACTGACCTTTGAATGAAATCAAAAGGTCTTGTGTTAATTGAGGTGCTTTCAGGTATTAGGATTATGAGGTACTGGGGTTATGAGAATGGATATGTTTTTCTATTGTTTAGGCTTCTTTAAGATTCTAGTTTTAATAAAAAAATGGCCCGACAAAATAAATCTAGTCGAGCCATATATTTTTTAACGCACTTTTAATACGTTACCTGAAGTTAATTAGTAATAATATCACTTAAAAGTTTTTGCTAATATTCATGTATATGTAGCGGCCTCTATTTGAATGGTAATCTCCCGCATAGCCATGCCAAAAATCATCGGCTAGTGGTGGTTCTTCATCACCAATATTACGTGCACCAAGGCGAACATTCATCCCTTCTAATGAACTGCTATCAGAAAATTGATAAGAGGCATATACATCAATGGTAGTAAAACTATCTACAGGAAGGTAAATGGTATCACCAGCATCATCTTTATAATTGGTACTTGTATCAGTAAATCCGCTCAGATAATTTACTGCGATACCTGCACCCCATTGATCTAGTTTCCAATTAAGTGACGTTCTAGTGCGCCATTCTGGGCTACCGTTTTGCTTGATTTGATCGCCGACACCAGTAGGTGTTCCAGTATCTAAGTTTGGATAGGTAGCTTGATCTTGAGCTGCATCAATAACGAGTGCAGAAAGCGAATCAATACTAACGTCGTACTTAGTTAAGTATGCAGCATTGGCGCTAAATGCAAAATTACCAATTGAAGTCTCAAAATCGTATATCAAGCTAAAGTCGAGGCCCTCCAATTTTTGTTTAGCCGCATTTTGGTATTTGTTGTCTACAGTTGTAATTTCGCCATTTACATCACGATTTACACCAGGAAAACCTAAACCACCATCTATACGCGATATGTAATCTAAATCAACCAAGGTGCTTGTTGCAATAATAGAGACAAGATCTTCTTGTTCAATTTTCCAACCATCAATAGTGAATTTTATATTCTCGGTAGGTTGTAAAATTATTCCCCAAGAGATGTTGGTATCATCTTCTGTTACAAGATCAGCGTTACCACTACGATTTTCAACAATTTCGAAAGATTCATTACCATTAAGAGGGTCCGCAACACTGAAACGACGAGGAAGTATATCTTCAGTTGTTTGTTGCAAACCTGGAGCTCTAAAGCCTCCCGCATAGGATGTACGGAAACTTATCCAGTCTGCTGCTTGCCAAAATAACGCTACTTTAGGCTTTAAGGCATCGCCGGCATCAGAGTAGTCTTCATAACGTGCTGCTAATTGTATTTCAGCATACTGGGTATCTGTTTTAAGCAATGGAACAAGTAATTCAGCATAAGCTGAAACCACATTTCGGGAAGCTTTAGAATCAAGTGTAGCGCTACTACCGTATAATGAACTTAAGTTAGTAACACCGTTATAGTCAACAAAAGGAAATGTGCCATCTTGTAGTGGATCACGGTCATCTTCAAATGATTCGCGACGATATTCAACACCAACGGCTATACCTGCATCACCTGCAGGCACAGAAAATAATTCACTGTTGCTGGCTTTAAAGTCAACCGATGCCAAACTGGTTCTTGCTATTCTGTGTTGAACTGCAGTAAAAGCGTCTGTTTGTGATGTAGGTAGGATAGGAATGTTACCAATTGTATTTGGATTATTTATATCACCACCTGAAAAGATATTGTAAGCTCCGTCTGCTGTCGTGCTATTAACTGCAGCAGAAAAAGCATTTACATCGACACGTTCACCACTATCATCAGTTTTTGCTTCACTATAAAACGCTGCTGATTCCCAATCCCACTCCCCCATGTAACCTTTAAATCCAGCTAAAACACGGAAACTGCTATCTTCAACATTCACATGTCGAGGTCCTATATTTACTGGGCGATAATTGCGAACCGTAACTGCTTCACCAAAAGGGTTGTAAAAAGCATCAGCGGCCACCGTAAAGCGATGTGCGCTACCACCTTGGTTTTGTTCAGATGTTTGGTTAAGCTCTGCTTTATAATAGATAGCTTCTGAGAAAAACTCTAAATCATTATTAATTTCATGAGTAAAATTACCGTAAAAGTTTATTCTATCAACATCAGAAGCTAATGGTCGTGTAGTACCTCGGTCAAAGCGAGTATCTCTACCTGTTCCACCTTGATCGACACAAACTCCGGGCACATTTAAAGGAGAGTCAACACAGCCAGGCAGAGTATCTGGTTGAAGATGAAATCTGCCTAAACTATCGGTAATGAATTCCCCCCAAGGAGTATCTCCACTTCGGTTATCTAACTGGGTATCACCGACAAATGCTTCAGGTAAACCAGGATAATTACGTCTGTCATGGCTGGCAGAATAAGGACGTTCAGTTGCCATCATACCATTACGTTTATAAGCGGTGATTGAGCCCGTAAGGTGAGAACGACCATCATTCAAGTCGAGTCCACCCACATAACTGAATGTTGTTTCATCTAAAGGTGTACCTTGAGATTGACCATATTTAATACTAACTTTATGACCAACAAAATCATCGTCAAGCGCATAGTTAACGACGCCAGCAATGGCATCTGAGCCATAAATAGCTGCGGCACCGTCACGCAATACTTCTAATGAACGTAGCCCCGAAACAGGTAAAGTATTTGAATTAACTGTAGTAACGGGAACTCTACCACCAAATTTTGCTGATTGAGTACCTGGGTGATTAACTAAACGACGACCATTAAGCAATACTAAGGTGTTACCTGGACCTAAGCCACGCAAATTAACGCCACCGACATCACCACGAGCACCATTAACGTTAGCTGAGCCTGTTGTTTCACCAAAGTTAATTGAGCCCATTTGTGGAATAGAGCGTATTAAATCATCACCTGATACTGCTGCAATATTTGCAATGTCATCAGCCGTCAGTGCCGTTACTGGTAAAGTAGTGACCTCTGTAGCACGTTTGATATGACTACCAATAACGGTGATACGTTGAACGTCTTCCTCTTCGTCCTCAGTTTCTGCTTCTTGGGCAAATAAAGTCTGTGTTGAAAGAGCCGCAATAATGGCTAAACTCAAATAGGTTAATTTAGGTTTGTTGATATATCGATATTTCATTAGAATCCCCTGTTTCTTATTTTAGTAGCTCAAAGAGTTATTAGTATATTGACAAAATTTCAGTCGCTAACTTACAATGACTTAAGTGGAATTTATTTTCAAATAGCATATCTTGTGTTAAGCATAGCTTTAAGTTATGGCGCTTACGGCATAGCTATTTCAGTTTAATTCTGGCCTGCTTGGGGAGCTGTTTAGATATTTAACCTTTGGCATAGCCTAAAGTTATAACCTCAACAAAATAAATTAATGTTAGTTTTCAGCCAATACTTTATCTTATTAGGATCGACACTAATTTATTTTAGAAAAATTAACACATACAGAACCTATAGAAGAAATAGAAGAAAAATTATGACTAGAAAGTTAAATATAATTCAACAGGCAATAAATGCCAAGATCATTGATAGTGAACTGACTGCCATAGGTGTTATGGACTTTGAAGGTCTGAAACTAACGGTAATTGATGCTTATGAGGCTTTTTCTGATAATTTTTATCATACCTTTGCCGTTAAAGCGAATGCCTTGGTTAAAGTACTTAGCCAACTCAAGTGTTCAGGGATGGGAGCCGAAGTTGCAAGCCCAGGTGAACTGTTGATCGCGCTTTCAGCGGGATTTAAACCAGAGCAAATCATCTATGATTCGCCTACCAAAACGTTGTCTGACTTACGAACTTGTATTGAAAAGGGGATT
>JBLHLI010000291.1:0-3969 GCA_047618765.1 Enterobacterales bacterium
TGGATGTTATCTATTGCACGATCAGCACTTTTAGCTTCGTGATGGAGTTGAGAAGGAGCTTGTTTTACCAGAGAACTGAGCTCAGTTGTAAAGCGAGCTAATTGATGGGCTTTATCATCGAGCTTTACAAAAAATCGTTCAAAGTCTTTGATATCGTTATTATCTAAAGCGGCTTGTTCCGAACGATGATAAGAAGACACCGTCTGTCTAACGTCATTGATAAACTTATTGACGACTTTTTTATCGACAGAGCTTAATAAGTTCTGTAATTCAGTGATGCGTTTTACTGTTAAAGTATATTCTTTTTCAGTCGTAGAGGAAGTATCAGTGGTCATTCAATGAGCCTTGCTTTGAAGCTTTTAAATTGTGATATATTATAGGTGTTTTACTATAAATCAAAGCAGAGTTAGCAAGCAAGTTATAAACTCATACTATGCTTTGAATTATCAGTAGATGTAATAATAGACTTGCTAAACCACCTTTATTTTAAGGATCTGTCATGTGTGGAAGATTTAGTGTTAATAAAGAACAAGTTGAAAGTTGGGTGCTGGATAATTGGAATGTGTCTTTTGAATGTGAGACCAATCACGACCTAAGACCAACTCAAAGTGTTAGTACCATCATTAAATGTAATGAAAGCTTAACTCAATTAAATACGACTTGGGGTATTAAACCTAGTTGGTCTAAGAAACTTCTGATCAATGCCCAAGGCGAAACCGCTGATACTAAGAAGACCTTTAAAGATGCCTTTATTCATCGACGATGTTTAATTCCTTGCTCAGCCTGGTATGAATGGCGTAGTGAGGCAGGCAAATCTAAACAAAAATACAGCTTTAATGCAATCAATGAAGAGCCACTACTTATGGCAGGTATTTGGTATGAAAGTGAGGGAATACCTCAGATGCTTACCTTAACAACTCATCCAAATGAGCGATGTGGAAAAATACATAAACGAATGCCAGTACTTATTGATAAGGAAAATGTTGATTACTGGTTTAACAGCGAGACACCTGAACTAGGCACATTAATTGAACCTGTAACTAGCGAATCAATAGCTGTTACCGTATGCTAATGCTCAAATTAGCGAATAAAAACTTAACCAAAAATTAGGCAAGGATAAAAAATGATAATTACCAATACTGAAGAAGTTGTAGGTCGCGAAATAGTTGCCAGTTTCGGCATCGTCTCGGGTAGTACTGTTCGTGCAAAACATGCGGGTCGAGATATCATGGCCGGTTTTAAGAATATTATCGGTGGCGAACTGAAAGGCTATACAGAGCTTTTATCAGAGGCAAGAGATGAAGCCATGTCTAGAATGATGGCTGAAGCTAGTGATTTGGGTGCAAATGCTGTTGTTAATGTACGCTTTTCAACATCATCTGTTACCGCTGGAGCATCTGAGATTTATATCTATGGAACTGCTGTCACTGTCGAATAGAGAGTCAAATAGAGAAGGGAGAAAAGACTATGTTTGAACTAACTATCATCCTTACATTAACCATCGTCGGCTATGTTGTTGGCCAGCGCAAAGAGAAAAGGCACTATAAATCTATTATAAAACGTGAGGCAGCGCTGATTAATTTAGTAACCACTAATAAAAAGAAGCCACTGATGGCCATAGATGGAAATGTTACTGTAAAACTTGTGACAGGTAGTGTTTGTATATCAGTAGACTATTTCAAACAGATTGTAGCGGGTTTAAGGGCCTTTGTTGGTGGAAATATCCGATCCTATGAAACGCTGCTAGACCGAGCACGTAGAGAGGCTATCTTGCGATTAAAAGAATCTTGTACCGATGCTTCAGAAATCTATAACTTACGTTTTGAAACCTCATCCATTTATAAAGGTTCAGGTAAACAGATCGGCTCGGTTGAAATACTTGCTTTCGCTACAGCTATCTATAAATAAACAATAAAATTATGGAATATAAAGCCAAGATACCTAAATCAAATCATAATGTATCTCATAAGCAGCCGCTAAAAGAGATATTGTCTCTCTTAGTTGGTATTGCCGCCTTCATAGTGATTATTTATGTTGTTTTAGGTTTTTTGATTGATACCACGGTTGATTCGATCTCCACTGAAACGGAAATTGCTATTTATAAAGCTCTAAGCTCCGATGAATTAATGATTTCTAGTGAAACATCAACAGAGATTGAGAAAAATACTCAGGGTTTGTTAGCCGAGTTATTAAAATGTACAGATCTCGGCTATCCCATTAACCTAAGTGTTGATGAATCAAATATGGTAAATGCCTATGCAATGCCAAGTGGTGATATTGTCCTATTTAAAGGTCTTCTCGATAAAGTGAGTTCAGAAAATGGCCTGGCCTTTGTACTTGCCCATGAAATTGCTCATTTTAAAAACCGTGACCATTTAAGAGCCATGGGAAGAACTGTCATTATTGTAGCTATCTCAGCATTTTTTGGCGCTCAAGAAACAGAAATTTCTACTATCATGTCACCTGTAGTGAATTTTGAAACTGCTCGGTATTCACAACAACGAGAGTCTAAAGCTGATGAAATAGCGCTAGATATTTTGAACTGTCATTATGGTCATGTGGGAGGCGCAACAGAGTTTTTTGCATTGATTGCAGAACCCGAAGAAAAAATGGATTTCTCCATAACACATTATTTTTCATCTCACCCTGAAGCTGAAAATAGAATTACAAGTATTCAACGATTAGCAGAAGAAAAAGGCTATGAGGTTCGCGAAACTCATGAGAAGCAGAATGAATTATATGAAAACAGCAATTATTGATTATTATTAAATTTATAGCTCTTTAAATATCCTTATTTAAGGAACAGTTCCCTAAATAGGGACTTTAAACCACATCAACACTTGAACTTTGTCTACTTAGTCTCAATGTATTTCGTCTGTTGATTGAATATAAACGATTTTACTCGTTGAGAATAATATGTTTCCACTAATTTTAATTTTTTTTATAACCGCCTCAGCGGTTACCTATATTCTATTGAAACCAAAGCTAATCGAGCGTCGACGAAATAAAATTCGTAAACAACCTTTTCCTAAAAAGTGGCGTGAGATTCTAAGGCAAAATGTACCGTATTTTTACAACATGCCTGCCGACTTACAGCTGCAATTAAAACAGCATCTTTTAGTCTTTATCGATGAAAAAGACTTTATGGGATTTGAAGGAATACAGATCAACGATGAGATAAAAATAACCATAGCGGCTCAAGCCTGTTTACTGTTATTAAACAGAGATACTAATTATTATAACAAGCTAAAATCTATTTATGTTTATCCTGAAGCCTTTGTAACTAATCATCCTACTAAAGATGCCGCTGGTGTGGTTCATGAGCAACGTCGTGTTTTAAGTGGTGAGTCTTGGGAGCTTGGTAAAGTGATTTTATCTTGGAGAGACACTAAGGATGGAGCAATGGTCACCGATGATGGTCGAAATGTGGTGATACATGAATTTGCACATCAGCTTGATCAGGAAACAGGCTCAGCGAATGGAGCGCCATTTTTAAAGCATAAAAATCGACGCTGTTGGTCAGAAGTTTTATCAAAGGAATTTGATATTCTTCAGTCTCAAACCCAAAGAGGGGAAGCCTCTTTACTGGATAAATATGGTGCGACTAATCCGGCAGAGTTTTTTGCAGTTGCCAGTGAAGTTTTCTTTGAACAACCACATGACATGCAGGAAATCCATCCGCAGCTTTATTCTCAACTTCAAGGCTTATATCAAATTAATCCAGCTTTATGGATTTAGTGTTTTTTAACACTCACTATCAACTCCCTGTTAAATAAATTCTGTATTGACTCTACATTCTAAAAAGAATCATCTGATGAGAACAATTCACTGGCATATAAGTTGCGTATACAAAACTGAATTTTCATAAACGTATTTTTATTTTACAGGACAACCCTATGCATTCAGTCAATAAGCAAAATATATTAAGTCAAATAATCATCAAGCAATTGTGTTTCATCGTACTATTTT
>JBLHLI010000292.1:0-3956 GCA_047618765.1 Enterobacterales bacterium
GGTCAACGCTTGTATTGGTGGGTTTATTTTATATAGAAAGCCCAAAATGGGGAATCATAACCTTCACTGAATCGGCTTGGTATATTCAGAAAATCGCCATTTCAGCCTTAGTTATATTACTGTTTGAGCGGACTTTGAGTGTGGTACCTAAATGGTTAGATGTACTTGGAAATTATGCTTTCGCTATTTATTTTCTACACGCATATTTACTATTTGAAATGTATAAGGTTATGGAAAAAATAATCCCCGTACCCGAAAGTGTGCCACTTATTGCAGCTCTTGCTATTTTAAACCTGTTGATTGTGCTGCTAATCAGCATCATCATCACGTACATCTGCAAATTACTATTAGGCAAATGGTCGAGATATTTCGTAGGGGTTTAGTTAATCGGTTAATACACATTATGACAATAGTTAACGACTTGATCTATTTCTTCGCGGGTATTCATCACAAACGTCAGATAATCGAACAAAGCAGCCATCAGGGGAATAATTTTGAAGGGCAGCTAACGTCACAGAGTGGTCAAAATAGTTTTATGCTTTATTGACTGCTTTTGTTTCATTGTAGCTGTTCGAGTTTCTTATAAATTGAGTCATGAGTAACTCTTTGATAGGATAAAAAATACAAGAAAATCATACCTATTATAAGGAAAGAATAATGCAATCTACATATATAGAGCAGATATACCGAACCCTTCCATAGAATCGGCTGTTATATTATTTAGTCCACAAGTAAATGATTATTCTAGACTTTAGTACTCCATTGGATTACAATGAAAGTCGTGATAACTATTGCTGAAACACCTCCTTTTATTAAAAAAGCATTGAAGCTTTTATCTTCTAGTGAGAGAAATGAGTTAATTTCATACCTTTCACTACATCCCAAAGAAGGAACAATAATTGAAGGCTCAGGTGGAATACGAAAGTTGCGCTGGGCTAGAGGATCATCAGGGAAAAGTGGTGGTGTAAGAGTAATTTATTATTACTACAATGACTCTATGCCTTTATATTTAGTTGCATTATTTGCAAAGAACGAAAAAGCAAATATTTCAGACCAAGAAAAATCAATACTGAAGAAATTAACAAAGCAATTAGTTGCTTTATGGAGAAACTAGAATGAGTACTGCATTTCAAGAAATACAAGAAGGCTTGCAGGCCGCTATTGAACATGCCAAAGGCAACAATAGTAAAGTCATACTACATAAGCCTCACGCCGTTGATGTAAAAAGCTTAAGAACTAAGCTCAACATGACTCAACAAGAATTCTGTGCAATGTTTGGCATTGCACTTGGAACACTCAGACATTGGGAACAAGGTGATCGCGAACCCAAAGGACCTGCTCTTGTCTTACTTAATGTCGTTGAAAAAAATCCACAAGCTGTTATTCGTGCATTGGCGAGCTAAAGAATATAACAAGAACATGAAATGGTTGGGGTTAACTCTGCCGCACTTTGCTTGCGCAAGAATTAACACCGTGCTGCCCACCATTTATGTAAGGCGTTAGGGGTCTTAATGAATCGTTTAATTGAATCGGCAATAGTTTTGCTTTGTTTAACATTGTCTGGATGCGCATCCCAGGATGTAATAATACTTGATGGAGGTGCAAAAAAATATAGCTGCTTAAAACCAAAACATAAAACTATAATTGCTATGCACTGGGATACATGTCCTCTTCTTGGCTGGAATCCACGTCATGCAATGCTAAATCAAAAATGGGTAGTTGTTCCTATCATATCAATAGAAAATGAAAAATATTACAGAGCCCAAAAAAATCTTCAGCATAAGCTAAATAAAGAAGTAAGAGACTGCTCTTTGCCATCGAAGATCTCAGAAATAATTGACTTGAATGCAAACACTGAAATTCATGTTGACGAAATGTTCAAATATTCAAACCCCTCATATCGGGGAGTTAAATTTGAAGGCTCTATCACCCTTTACGGAAAAACTTATAATGTGGGTTTTCGTGAAAGCATGAATGAATCTACTAATATAACAGGCTATAATATTGATGATTACTTTGAAACTTGTGATAACGACCTCTAACAAGTGCGTAAAGTGGATTGCTTTTCCGCTAACATCACTTTAGAGACAGTGATTGTTGAGTAATTTTTTAATTAGCTATGTTAAAAACACTTTACTCTTTTACTGCTACTCTCACTATTTACTTTGCAGTGCCTGGTCCAATACCTGTAACAATTTCTGTAATTTTATTGGCAGGGAAACCTGATATTTTTGAATGCTGTTGAATAATATCTTCGCCTGTTGCATTGTAAATACAGTAAGTTTGGTTCGCAGTAACAAAGCTTTCTATCCACTCAATATCAGGACCAAGGGACTCTAAAACTGCATTCGAATTTTCAGCTGCGCTTTTATATTGGTGATGTTCAAAACTGCCAATCTCAGGAATGTTTCTTTCAATCATATATCTTTTCATTATCTTAATCCTCAAATGTAATGTGAGCATTTAAGATAATACAGTTCTTAATTCTGCTCTAGTGCAGATTATGTACTACAAAAGCAGTACACTTTCTGTACTGGTATTTCAGGATACTTTCTTTACAATGTTAATCCTACTTATGTCAGGAAGAAGTACATCATCAAGGGATAAACTATGAGTATCACAAATCATTATGGGCAATATTGCCCATTGGCTATGTCAGCAGAATTTCTATGTAATAAATGGACGATGTTGTTACTTAGAGAATTTCTATTTGGATCAAAAAGCTTTAATGATTTAAGTCGAGGTGTACCTCGGATGTCAAGAACCTTACTTTCTAGCCGATTAAAAGAACTTGTTGAAATTGGTATTATTACCAGAACAGAAAAAAATTCTAAAAGCCAAGTGCAATATAACCTTACTAAAGCAGGAAAAGCACTTGAACCTGTTGTTATGTCCATGGCAAATTGGGGGCAAGAATGGCTGGCCATCGAACCATCATTAGAAAACATAGATGCTAATCTATTAATGTGGGACATTCGTCGAAACACTCTACCTCTTAAGGGATTACCCGATCCATTTATCGTTCATATCTTATTAACGGATATCCCTGAAAACAAGAGCAATCATTGGCTTATTTATGAAAAGGGTGAGGTGGATTTATGTCATATTGATAAAGGTTTTAATGTAAACGTTACAATTGAAGTAGAGGCTGTTAAATTGACTAAAGTATGGATGGGATGGGAGGATTTTCAAGATGCCATTGATAATGAAGATATTGTACTTAGAGGTCCAAAAGAATATACCGATCTTACGTTAACATGGTTCGGGCAAAGTACAGTTGCCCACATCAGTAAGCAACCGCAAATAGCTCAAGTCATGAAATAATAATCGTAGATCAATGTTAGGCATGTGGGATAGCTGACTCACTTTTTTTCTTGGTGTTGACTGGCTCTTGCTCGAACATAAGAGCCATCAGGGGTTCATTCTGGAGAGCGTCTAACGTTACAAAGGAGACATCTTGCAGAGGAGTCATGAGGTAATTATTAAAATTTGAATGTTCTATATCAATATTTTTATTGATTTAATTCTTTTTGCATAAGTTCTATTACTACAACTGTTTGTTGTAAAATAGAAACTGTTCGTGTTTCAGCTCTCCTGATTCTCCAGTAATGGTTATTGAGAATATTTTCAAATTTAATCTCTTGTAGAACTAATCTTGGATCTAATGAAAAACGCGATTTATAAAAACGTGGATCCTTTCGTGAGCCATCATTATAATCCACGTCATTCCATAGTATCCAGCTGTTTAGATATGGAATAGTTATACTAGAAAATTCTCGCGCCCACTCATTTTCAGCACTCTCAAGCTCCTTTAACATCGAAGACCATCTACTAATACTTCTTCTTATCTTTTCGTTGGAAATGATATTAAGATTTCCAGAGTTTAGAGTATCTTTTAATACGTCTGTTGACGTTGAACATCTATCAGTGGAGCCTATTTCACTAAACAAATTATT
>JBLHLI010000293.1:0-3952 GCA_047618765.1 Enterobacterales bacterium
TCTATTTAGAATGCCCGGTTCCCCCCCTGCAATAGTAAAAATTTCAACGACTAATCCCACCTTTATAATATTGAGCATTATCTATCCCAATATCTAGTCTTCTTAGACTTACAGTGCTTGAGACTAAGCGAAGGTTAGACTAAACTGTTTGGCTTAGACGTTTTCTTAACAAAGTGACTAACGAATATGACCAATGATCAAACAATTAATACAAAATATGTAGATCCTTTCGGTCGAAGTATTGATTATGTTCGCCTTTCAGTGACAGATCGTTGTGATTTACGTTGTTTTTATTGTATGCCAAAAGGCTATAAAGAATTTGAAGAACCTACTGATTGGCTCACTTTTGATGAAATTGAGCGTGTAATAAGTGCTTTTGCAAGCCTTGGTATCAAAAATGTCAGGATAACCGGTGGTGAACCCCTAGTTCGAAAAAACTTATCTGACCTTACAACCAGACTATCAAAAGTCAGTGGTGTTGAGGACATGTCACTAAGTACTAATGCCGTTAAACTAGCTAAACATGCCCAGGCTTTATATGAGAGTGGCGTACAGCGATTAAACGTTAGTCTTGACTGTGTAGATGCTGATAAATTTAAGCAAATTACTGGTGGTGGGAAGCTAGAGAAAGTTATTGCAGGGTTAATGGCCGCAAAGAAAGCGGGCTTTAGTCCTATCAAGATCAATATGGTCTTGATGCGAGGCATTAATGATGATGAAGTATTCAATATGATTGACTTTTGTGCTGAGCACAATTTTGTACTTCGCCTTATTGAAACTATGCCCATGGGAATTACAGGTAAAGAGGCTACTCAGCGTTATATTCCACTTGATAAAATAAAAGAGCAAATTGCAAAACGTTATGAAATGGTTCCTGCAGTAATGCGCGGAGCAGGCCCAGCTCGTTATATGTCTATACCTGAAATAAATCTTAAAATCGGTTTTATTACACCGATATCACAACACTTTTGTGGTACCTGTAATCGCGTGAGAATGGGTGTCAATGGCACATTATATCTTTGTTTAGGGCAAGAGCATCAATATCCATTAAGAGAAATTTTACGAAATGGTGTAACTGATGAAGAGTTAAAACAGCATCTTATTAAAGCTTTAGCTCTTAAGCCCGAGAAACATGAATTTAAAGAAAAGCCGGATAATATCATTAGGATCATGTCCGCCACTGGTGGTTAACGTCTTCTTTGATTCTACAATTTACTAGCTAATCTTATTAAAAGTTTTAGACCCCTATCTTTAATTAACACTATATGAACTGACTGTTCAGCATTTGGCTGCAGTTATTGATTCATCATTATCTCATCATTATTTTCATATCAAACAACTTCTAATTGATCAAAGTCAATAACATAAAAACAAAACCAGTTTATTATTCATTAAGTTGCGTGAAGTTGCGTTGGACAATAGCGTGTATAGAGGAGTAAATAATGATAACCGTTGCAGAGATCATGACATCTAACCCTATAACCTTATTACGATTTAATAATTTGAGTGATGCACGTTCATTAATGGATGAGAAAAGTATTCGCCATATCCCTATAGTTGACGATGAACAAAAATTAATTGGCTTAGTAACTCAGAGAGATATTTTGAGTAGGGGAATTTCTTCACAAAAATATGCCGACAAGAATGAGTTATCAAAAATCGAATCCGGGATTCTTCTAGCTGATATTATGACCACTAAACTAATATCGATAACAGCAAATCTTCAAATTACTAACGCTGCTCAATTAATTTTCAATAAGAAAATTGGTTGCTTACCAGTAACTAATTACAAGAACAAACTTCTAGGTATTATTACTGATCATGATTTTGTGGCTATTACCATTCATCTTCTCGATATCATGGAACAAGGAGAGCCCCTTGATGAAGGTTATGACTAAGAGTGATTAACTGTGCTTATAGAAATTACTATATATTAATCAATCTGATGTTAATCTGATTATTAAAAAGGTAGCCTACCTATTGATGGATGGCTACCTCTTTAAACTATAATAACTTATCTCGGGCTCTTCTAACGACTAGAAGAATTAAACTCTGGATAAGCTTCCAAACCACATTCGCCTATATCACAACCCTCATATTCCTCTTCTTCAGAAACACGAATTCCAATAACTTTTTTGATGATTGCCCAAACAATAAAACTGCAACCAAAGACCCAAACAAAAATAGTGAGCAACCCAACAAACTGACCTAAGATGGTAGCACCAGGATTAGTCAGAGGCACTATCATTAATCCCCAAATACCAACCACTCCATGTACTGAAATTGCTCCGACGGGATCATCAATTTTCAGTTTATCTAGACCGACAATTGAAAATACAACTATCAATCCACCTACGCCACCAATAAGGGTTGCAATAAGAGGAGTCGGAGTTGATGGCTCTGCAGTGATGGCAACGAGTCCTGCTAAGGCTCCGTTAAGCGCCATGGTTAGGTCAGCTTTACCAAATACAAGTTTCGCAGTGATTAGAGCGACAATGACACCACCTGTTGCTGCGGCATTAGTATTTAAAAATACCATGGCCACACTATTTGCGCTGACAATGTCAGACAACTTCAAAACTGAACCACCGTTAAACCCAAACCACCCCATCCATAAGATGAAAGTACCTAAAGTTGCCATGGGTAGATTAGCTCCGGGTATGGCGTTGACTTTACCATCAGTGCCGTATTTTCCTTTACGAGATCCTAATAAAAGCACACCAGAAAGTGCTGCTGCTGCTCCGGCTAAATGAACAATTCCTGAGCCTGCGAAATCTGAAAATCCGAAATCTGCTAAACTATAAAGTCCAAATACCGATTGTCCACCCCAAGTCCAAGAACCTTCCATTGGATAAATGAAACCCGTCATAACAACTGCAAACAAAACAAATGACCATAGTTTCATGCGCTCAGCAACAGCACCTGAAACAATAGACATCGCAGTGGCGACAAAGACAACTTGAAAGAAGAAATCTGAAGCGTTGGAATAAACAGAACCACCGCTAAAGCCCGCTTCTGCTGATTCTTTTAATACGGTGCTGGTTAATAATTCTGCGTTCTCAGCTCCATCTAAAGCAATATCGGTAAGAAAAGTTCCGCCACTGTACATAATGTCATATCCGATGACTAAATAAGCAGTACAGGCGACTGCATATAGCATGACATTTTTAGTCAATATCTCAGTTGTGTTCTTTGAACGCACTAATCCAGCTTCAAGCATTGAAAAACCCGCTGCCATCCACATCACCAGAGCACCCATTACTAAAAAGTAAAAGGTATCTAATGCATATTGTAATTCGAAAATTTGATTTTCCATGTTAATTTTACCCCTTAGTTAGTTAAAGTGCTGATTCGTCCATTTCACCGGTACGAATACGAATGACGCCTTCAATGGATGTTATAAATATTTTTCCATCACCAATTTTTCCCGTATTAGCAGTCTTGGTAATGCCCTCAACTACTTGTTCAACGAGATCGTCCGTGATACAAACTTCGATTTTGACTTTCGGTAGAAAATCGACGACATATTCAGCGCCCCGATATAATTCTGAATGCCCTTTTTGACGTCCGTAACCTTTTACTTCCGTTACCGTCAGTCCTTGAATGCCTATTTCAGACAAGACTTCTCGAATATCATCAAGTTTGAAGGGTTTAATTATTGCTGTGATCATTTTCATGATTATTACCTCTCTTAAGAGTTATTAGAAGGACTTGGAAACAGCAAGGGTAACGGTGCTATCACACCAATCAGAGCCACCAAAACATTCACTGCTGCTTAAATTTGTATCAATAAAAGCAAGTTCAAAATCAATGCCACCAAAGCTTTTTCCTACAAATACTTTATAGTCATTCCAGTTTGGTGTTCCCCAGGCTGCATTATCATCAACAGCTTGGTGTCCAAGACTGGCACCAATTGACCAGCCGCCATCAAGCTCAAAATCTGCTGCTACAT
>JBLHLI010000294.1:0-3931 GCA_047618765.1 Enterobacterales bacterium
TGATCAAGAATTAAAGTGCCACCTGAGTAGTACATATCAAGATGTGCCAAAGTCACAATACCTGAGACAGGTGCAATAACATCAACACCCGTTACTGCAGCGATATCAAGACCATAATGCGGCCATTTAGGTTCGCCATTTAAAATACGTTGGCTGCCATATACTCCGGAAATTCTTCCCTTAGCAGGCCAAATAAAACCTTCTTTAAAGTTTTGCCGAGAATGATCGGTTTTACGTGCTTGTTTGACCAACACAGACTCAGACTTGATGCGCTTTAGTACAGCTTCACCTTTAGGATTGACCTTAGCGGGAGGTAAGCCATCAATACGATCAATTTTATATTCTCTTGATTGGACTTTTATATTCTGAATTTCCATAACGCCAACATTAGACAGAATTTTCAATTCAGCTTTAACTGCGCTTCGTCCAAAACCAATGATAAAACTACCGTCAGCGGCAACCTTCACTTTATTATTATCTAACCAAACCGTATTACTAGGCTCAGTCATACCCAGAAGTAATCCACCTTGAATAGCAGTGGCAGGACTTGTTGTTGAAGAGTTGAGCGATTTAAAAACGACAGCGGCCTGCAAAACAGAGGCACTAAAAAGCACCGTTAAGGCTATAAAAAGTTTTGCTGGCAGCAGTTTCTGGACTTTATGGAATTGGTTTGTAGCCGTCATTAACACCCTTAGTAACAATACTTACAGCATTATGAGGATGCAAGCTCTCCACATGATCGACTCTTACCCAATAATCGGAATAGTCATTTTCTATATCAAGTGTACTTTTTATACGCCTGGAAGCATCTTCACAAAACATTAAATTTTGACCATTAAGTAATGCAAACTCTTGCTCATCTTCTCTCTTTACAGCAGCTTGCACAGCCGTTTTAAGAGTGCCTTCAATCTGAGCAATTAATTGGCTAATTGGAAACTCATTACAATCTCCTTCAATCTTAACTTTCACATCAGCATAACTACGTTGAGAATGCGGAGTTGCTAGAATCGCTTCTTCAGTTCCAAGCCAATCATGAATTTGGTCTGTACCAAAAGAATCTTGGTCTGGGAAATCTGAAAGAAATTTTTGTTGGATTAATTGTCTGGCAAGAGCAGCTGAACAAGGACAGGTTGAAGAATAAGGAACTTTCACCTGAAGCTGTTGATGAAGCTGACCATTTTCTAAAGAACCAGTAATCACAACAGGATAGGCTTTCCACCCCACATTACCGCTTTTTAAAGAAGGACTCTTCTGCAAATAATCAAAGCTAAATTCAACAAAGGCTTTAGAACTTAAATCATGATGAGATTCAGCGAATGCTTCTAGTACTTGTTTTAATAAGCTCTGGGTAAGTGGTCTGTCAGCCATAAGCTCATTTAATGTCAAATATAATCTAGACATATGAATGCCTTTGGCATTGGGGTCAATTAAATTAACATAAGCTTGAGCCTTAGCACCAACCCGAATAGGTTGTCCGTCAGCTTGAGGCAAAAGAACAGGTAACTCAATTTCACTCATTCCAACCCAGTCAAGTAGACCGAGAGAATTTGAGGTTGCTTTACTAGCAACATCTGGCATTGTTTGATGGTTCATTGTTAAAATCTCGCTGGAATCCATAGTCTTATTTTTTTACATTAACTCACTAATCACTCATTGGAGTATTAGTATCCAGTATTTGAGCACAAATGATAAGATAAATTTACCATTGATGATGTATATCTTTGTGAGTATTAACTCAAAGTGAATTAGCACTCAAAATAGCTATGGGAAAAAATGAGGCGCGATTGTAGCACACCAAAGGTCGCAATAGAGCAACTTTAACTGTTTTTATGGTTATAATTGCCCATTTATTAAACAAAATACTTATTTTTACAAGAATATTCTTGCATTCCCGAATAAAATCCCTATGATTGTCACGTTTCATGGATCGGACACAATATTTTAATGTTATATAACCACTTTATAGCGATTAAAGATGAGAGAATATTCTTATGACAACTGAAAAACAATTACTAGCTCAACCGAAGAAAAATTACATGAATGAAGAGCAATACGCCTTCTTCATCGATCGTTTAACAACCTTGCGTGAAGAAATAAAAGTTCATACTTCAAGCATCATGCATGAATTATCTTCACAAGAGCACGAATTTGACGAATTAGACATCGCTACTAACCAAGAAGAAAATCGTATGCGTTTACGATTACTCGATAGAGAGCGAAAACTATTACCGAAAATTGAAAAAGCTTTGACTATGATTGGTGATGGCTCTTATGGCTACTGCGCAGAAACTGGCGAACCAATAGGTTTGGCACGTTTACTGATTAGACCAACAGCTACTTTATGTGCTGAAGAAAAGAACCGCCAAGAACATATTGAGAAAGGCTACAGAAAGTAACTAGCTAAATTTCTTAAGTTTCATACCAGCTAATCTCTTAGAGGTTAGCTGGTTTTTTTATGCCTTTTTTTTATCAAAAAACTGTTATAGTATTTAGTCTTAAATAATCAAACTATTAGATCATCAATGAAAAAAGACTCTAGATACCCGCTCGGTTTTAAGTTCACTAACTCACTGAAAAAGTCTAGTTTTGGTCTTCCTACTCGAGTTTTATTAAATGCTTCTTTAGTTTTTCTGTTTACTGTTCTATTTTTTCAGCCTATTTCATTAATTAACTGACACTGAGAGTTATAAAATGGTACAAGTTTTGAATGTGCGGCCTATAAGAAGAATCAGCAGAATATTTTTATTATTAAGCAAGCTGCTATTGTTGCTTTCAGTATTATTATTTTTTACCAATAGTGTACAGGCTGGTACGACGATCAACTCGGCTACGGTGGATGGGGTTTCTAGCGTGGTTGTTTCTGGCGGAGATACTATCAGTACTGTTGTCAATGTACTTACTTCTGGCAACGGTTCTAATGGTCGCTGGAGGTCAACAGGCTGGCGCATTGCAGGTTCTAGTGGCGCACTAACCTGCGTGAATCATACCAACTACCAATCCAATTCCGGGAATTTTACTGAAACATTTAATATAACTGCTCCAGCTGCTGGTGGTGTGTATAACCTATATTTGGTGTCTTATAGAGATGATGCTTGTTTACAAGGTGCCAGTACAGAATTTAACTTGTCGAACGCCATAACGGTTGAAGGCTCTGAACTAATTGATCATATCCAACTCACTCATGATGGTGCTGCCTTAACCTGTGCAGATGAGTCCATTACCTTGACAGCCTGTGCTGATGCAGCTTGCTCTAGCGTTGCTACATCAGAGGTTACCGTTAACCTCAGCGCTACTGGCGCAGCCTCTAGTTGGAGCCAAAACCCTGTAACCATTCCTGCAAATAGTAATGCAGGTGTCACTGTTTTATTAACTCATCGCACAGCAGAGACAATCACCCTTGACGCTACATCAACTCCAGCTGCTACAAATAGCGTGATTTGCATACCTGATTGTGACCTAACCTTCTCCCAAGCTGGTTTTATACTCAGCTTATCGAATCATCAGTCGTGCACAACACCGAACATTATTATCCAAGCCGTTCAGATGAGTGACACAGGAAACTCTTGTGCTCCGGCCTACTCAGGCAATCAATCTGTTAATTTTGCTTTCAACTACAATACCCCTGCAACTGGTAGTCGGATACCTATTTTAGATTCATCAAATATGGCCGCAGCAGCAGCGACTCAAAACCGCACCATTAATTTTGATGGAACAGCCTCAGCAACCTTAAGTTTTCAATACAATGATGCTGGTCAAGTTGATATCACTGTTAGTGATGGTGCAGATAATGGCCTTACCTCAGCAACGGTTTCTCCTATTGCTACACCTGCAACACTATTGATATCAACCAGTGATGCAAACAATGCCTGTACAGGACCAGATTATGGAAATTGCACAGCTTTTAAAGTTGCGGGAACGGCTGGCAATGCAG
>JBLHLI010000295.1:0-3929 GCA_047618765.1 Enterobacterales bacterium
TGATTATCCTTTCATGGCCCATGTTGGCCTCGTCTTCCTAGCCTGTACTGACTCCTCATCGCCCTTTATACAACTGGTGGTAGAATGGGTACTGACATTGATTTTAAAAGACTATTGCGGTTTTTTGGGAAGAGCCCAAGGTTCGTTTTTAAGAGGTGAATATGATAGATACTTGCGCTATCTCTTTGCTTTCTTGAGTGTTTACTATTAAATCAAAGAGTTAGAGAGGTTCGCTTGAGATTAAATGGCGGTGAGAGAGGGATTCGAACCCTCGAACAGTTTAACCCGTTACACGCTTTCCAAGCGTGCTCCTTCAGCCACTCAGACACCTCACCGTTTTGTAGCAATTTTGTTAGGTCTAATCTAAGATTGCACCTAGCAAAATAAGGCGCGTAGAATAAACAATATATCGATTTAACGCAATCTAAATTCAGATATTCGTTACTATAATGGAAACAAAGTTGTGAATAGTGAAAAAATACCTTTAATATACAATCAATTAAGCTACTATATTCTATAACAGTATAGTTATAACTAATTTAGCACACTAACCGACGAGAACATTCAATATGGATATTAACCTGCTACTACGTCTTATGGCTGAAAAGAATGCATCGGACCTATTTTTTAGTACTGGGGCACCCCCCCATATGAAAATTGAAGGTATTTCTACTCCAATGGGTCAATCTCCTCTGCCTCCTGGTGCGATTAAAGAAATCGCCTACAATATGATGAATGCTGAACAAATAGCTGAATTCGAGTCAGAATGGGAATCTAACTTTGCCCACACAGTAAAAAACATTGGTCGATTTAGAGCAAATGTCTTTAAACAACGTGGTGAAGTTGGAATCGTACTTCGACATATTAAACACGTAATTCCGACCATGGAAGAACTCAGTTTACCCTCTGTTATCAGTCGTATGGTGATGGAGCCCAGTGGATTATTATTAATTTGTGGTCCAACAGGTTCTGGTAAATCAACCACCATGGCTGCCATGGTTGATTACAGAAACTCCCGTCAGGCGGGTCATATATTAACCGTCGAGGATCCAATCGAATTTCTTCATCGTCATAAAATGTCTATTCTTGATCAGCGTGAAATTGGTGTTGATACAAAGAATTATCACAATGCCTTGAAAAATGCGATGCGTGAAGCACCTGATGTGATTATGATTGGTGAAATTCGTGATACTGAAGCAATGGAATACGCCTTATCTTTCGCTCAAACAGGGCATTTAGTTATTGCTACTATTCACGGTAATAACATTAAGCAGGCAATTGATAGAGTGCGAAATATGTTTCCTGCAGATGTGCGCGACCAAACATTAATTGAATTATCAGGTATATTAAAAGGTGTTGTTGCACAACGATTGCTTCGTAATCAAAAAGGTTTACGGATTCCTGCTTTAGAAATTATGACTGGTACTCCAGAAATATCAGAAATCATTCAAAGAGGTAAACTTGATCAGCTGCGGAAGGTTATAGATAATAGTGAGGCTGTTGGTATGCAAACCTTTGATCAGGCTCTATATTTACTTTGGAAGAAAAAAGAAATCAGTCGCGAGGATGCACTGCACTTTGCTGAGTCTAGAACTGATCTTAGCCTTAAGATGCGTCTTGGAAATCAAAATATTGCTTCAGATGTGATGCAGAAAAAAGATAAAGCTGCAGATACGAACCGTTTTAAATCTAAATTCTAGTTACTTAGAAATTCCTTGAATATAAAAATGCCCGCTTCAAATCAAGCGGGCATTTTTATTTCTAACGTCTATTAAATAAACTATTTCAGTTTAACAAAGTAACGTTTATCTCTGGGCAACCAGTAATCGTCGCTATTTAAAGAGATGATCACTTTTGTAGCACGACCTCTTATTCGCTCTCGCTCGATAAAGCCGATGAAACGGGAATCTTTAGAATTATCTCTATTGTCACCTAACATCATATAGTAACCCTCAGGAATTAACTTCTTTGGAAAGCTACTTGCAACGGTTAAATATTGACTACTGACCATCATAATATGTGGACTACCTGGAAGACCTTCATTTACTACTGTAAATTTCTGTTGATCGGTCTCATTCAAAATACTCATTACATTGGTTTCATCAAGTTTATAACTCAGTGGCTTATCATTAATAATTAAACGATTTTCAACCATTGAAATAGTGTCACCTGGCATTCCAATAACTCTTTTAACATACAACTCTTCAGTTTCAGGTGAAGGAAAAGTAACAATATCACCACGCTCAGGATCACCCCAAGTAGATAATCTCCAATGCAAAAAGGGAAACCTCAGATCATAGGCTAACTTATCTACAAGAATTCTATCCCCTTCCATAATGGTTGGTTTCATTGAGCCGGTAGGCACATGACTCCAATCAGCTACCGTAGAGCGAAAAGAAAACAACAACAGAACAAATAGCAGAAAGAGACGCCACTCATGCCACCATTTGATCATCGTTTCTTTAGTAGGTTGTTTCATTCATTAATCCTTACTGTCATATATTTAAGTAGTCTATTTCTTAACAAATAGAAGCGTCATACGATTACTCTCACCAATCGCCGTATACTTTTCTTTATCCACATCACCTAAAGCGTAAGAGGGTGGTAAGGTCCAAACACCTTTAGGATGATCAACAGTATCTTTAGGATTAGCATTAATATCAGAACTTGCCTCAAGAGTAAACCCGGCCGCTTCAGCCATCTTAATAG
Source organism: Enterobacterales bacterium (assembly GCA_047618765.1). Lineage (GTDB taxonomy): Bacteria > Pseudomonadota > Gammaproteobacteria > Enterobacterales. The sequence goes on from JBLHLI010000295.1 coordinate 2,710, forward strand.
CATAAGACTGTTTTACATAACCGTCAGTACCTTTTGTTCGATCTTCTGGTAATCTATGGTCAGTTAAGCCTAATTTACCACCAGTCTTTAATACCGTATGAAAAGCTTTAAAAATCGCTAAAACGTCTTCGTCTTTACCACCCACCCAGTTATGTAAATTTCTGAAGGTTAACACTCTGTCAGCTGATCCTGGCTCGCCCAATTGAAAATTACCAGGGGTAGCAAAGATTGCCATTTTGACCTTGCTATAAAGTTCAGGATTAGCTTCTAATTTTGCAGCAAAATTTGTGTTAGTTCTCTTACGATAAGCACTGCTTGTTTCAGTACTATATTGAGCCGCATAGAAAGCGCCCTTATCTCTTAGTAGTGGAGCAAGTATCTCTGTATACCAGCCTCCTCCACCAGGTGAGATTTCAATAACAGTTTGAGATTCATTCACTTGGAAAAATTCCAGTGTCTCAGCAGGATGACGATAAACATCACGTTTAGAATTCTTTTCGCGGTGCATACCAGCAACCGCTTTCTCTATAGCAGATGCGTGTGTTGCTTTAGATTCATCACCATGAGCAAGCAAGCTGCCCGTTGATAAAATCAATGATGATAAAAGTAATGATGATAATTTAACGCTTAATTTCATGTATCTCTCTCTTATATATGATTATTATTAATTAAAAACTATTTAAACTTTATCTAGATAACTATTATTTAACTATTGAATTCAGGATGAATCGCTATTAACGACTAGACTGTAAAACAAGTTTTTGCTCTGTAGAAAAATCTAACATTCGCTGTAAAGGCAGCATGGCTTTTTTAGCTAAATCTGCATCAATCAATATTTCATTATCGCTATTATCGAATACATTCGCTAGTTTGGTGAGGGAATTCATTCTCATCCAAGGACAATGTGCACAACTTTTACAAGTAGCACCATTGCCACCTGTTGGTGCAGCTATAAATTCTTTATCTGGGCTAAACTGTCTCATCTTATAGACAATTCCCATATCAGTTGCAACAATAAACTGCTGATTTGGCATATCTCGACTTGCATGAATAAGTTGAGTTGTCGAGCCAACAACATCGGCAAGTTCTATAACATTATAGGGTGATTCAGGGTGAACAAGTACAGCTGCATCAGGGTTCTTCTCTATTAATTGGGCTAGAGCACGTGATTTGAATTCATCATGTACGATACATTCACCCTGCCAAAGTATCATATCGGC
>JBLHLI010000296.1:0-3855 GCA_047618765.1 Enterobacterales bacterium
CAGTAGAAAATTTGGGCAGACTTTTTATATCTCCTCTATCAAGTTGGATATTGACAGGAATTTCAACAAATACTGGTCCAGGCTCTCCCTCCGTTGCAATGCTATAGGCTTCGTATAGAGTTGATATAATTTGATCGTGAGATTCAATCTTAAAGGTTTTTTTAGTGATTGGCTTGAGTAATGAATGTTGATCAATTTCATGTAGTTGATAGCCAAACTTTGAATCAGAGCGAATACCTCCTGCAATAACAAGCATCGGTATACCATCTAGAAAAGCTTCTCCTATACCACTAGCCGCGTGAGTAACACCTGCTGCAGGCACAATGAGTAAACAACCGATATTGTCACTTACCCGACCGATAGCATCAGCCATAAAGGATGCTCCACCTTCATGTGTAACCAGAATAGGGCTTATTTTATCTGATGCCTGAAGTTCGTCATACAACTCAGTATTATGAACTCCCGGTATACCAAAAGTATGGCTAATTGGTAATTGCTCTAGGGCATATCGAGCTAGCCAAGCACCTGTTTTTTTCATTACTTTCTCCGTTTAAATTGAACGTGCAGCCTGCCGCGCAGTTAGTATACAGCCTGATAAAAATGTACCTTCAAGTGAACGTTTTCCATTAGCACCTCCACCTCCAAAGCCCGAAGCTTCACCAATAGCATATAAGCCATCTATAGGTTGGTCGGCCTGATCTAAAACTCTACACTGTAAATCGGTTTTAACGCCGCCTAAACACTTTCTAGTAATGAGATTTAACTTCACAGCTATTAGAGGGCCATGACCCTGAAGAGTCTTTGGATAACAGGTTCTGAGTTTATCTGTACTCCATTGTCTTACTGCCATAATTCTCCGCAATTGCTCATCATCCCAGAGTGCTTCTTTTCTAGAAACGATTTGGTCAAAGTGATTGACTGTATTTGATAACTCTTCAACTGAAACATGTTGTTCTTTAGTTAAATTATTCATTTTCACAACAAGTTCTTCGACAGAGTTAGCAATGATAAAGTGATCGCTTTCTCTGAGCATTTTTTTAAGTAACTTTTTATTCCCTAAAAAGACTTCTTTAAGCAAGGTAAGAAATTTTCTATCTCTAATGGCAGTATTATGTTCAGCACCTGAAATGGCTAATTCTTTTAAAGCGATACGTTGATTTAAAATCTGCCAACTATGGGGGATTTGAAGTTTATTAATTTGTTTACACATTTGTAGTGTATCAAAGGATGTAACCAGTGGTTCAGGGCCAATACGTTTGCCCCTATGATTTACCCATAATGCAGAGCGAGGAGGGATTAAACTGAGTCCATGATTTTCAAAATCTGGATTAGGATTAGGAATACCAGCAGCGTAATTCCACATGTTATTCATATGAGTAGTTTGACCACCGATGTCCTCAACACAATCATGCATTTTTCCATCATTAGTCGGATGAGTACCAATTAGAAGGCCTTGTTGAGTCTGTCCCCAATCTTTAGGCCAAACAGCTCTTACTTTATCTAGGTTACCGGTAAAGCCACCTGTTGCCACCACCACAGCATCTGCAAAATATTCTGAGACTTGTTGATGGTTATTTGTTGAAGAGCAACCAACAATTCTATTATTTGTTTTTAATAGCTGTGTCGCCTTACATTCGAATTTATATTTGAGAAGAGTGTTTTCATATTGGCTGAGCTGAATAATGAGTTGATTTATCAATCTCAAACTTGCTCCCCATAAAATGTGATATCTAGGTAGGGAATTTCCTGGAACGTCTAAACCTCTTTCTACCCAGTTAACAGCAGGTAAAAACTTTACATTCAGTGCTTTAACATAATCATAAATTTCGCTGATTGAATTTTCAGCATAATATTTAGCCCATTGTTTTGGCCAATGGTCATCATCATCAAACTCTGCAAAAGAGCACCAATCTCGGTAAGCTATTTCAGGGCTATCATCAATGCCTTTTGACTTTTGTTCAGGACTACCAATTAAAGCCATTCCACCGAAAGCGACTCTTGCTAAGCCACCTATTTTATCTCTAGATTGAGCATCAATAATTAAGACTTGTTTACCGAGCTTTAGTGACTCTAAAGCACAAATCAAACCTGAAATGCCTGCGCCTATAATTATGATGTCGGTTTTATTATTCATTTTATTAGTTGATTACGTTTATTTTTTGAATATTAAGACCTCATAGTTACTTTAAAACGTCATGTTTACAACTTTTTATCACTTAACTAGTTAAATTAACTAATTAAATTATGTACATATTATTTAAAAATGATTTAACTAAAGAACCATTCTTAATGGCTCTTTATCTTCTTTTGCGCTTGTTTATTTTTCTCAATAATGTGTCCAGGTCGACTCCAACGAGGTTTTTCACCTAAATCCTCAACTTGTGAATCTTCTGCTTCAACCGTTTTAGGATGCAGGTGTTTTAAAAAGGGCTTTTGTGATTCCATTCCTAAAGCTTCAAACATCAAATTGTCTTCACTGACATCTGCATTAGGTGTTGTAAGTAATTTATCACCTGAGAATATAGAGTTTGCCCCAGCGTAAAAGCATAGCGCTTGGCCTTCTTGACTCATTTGATTGCGACCAGCAGATAGTCTAACTTGTGTTTCTGGCATGACGATTCGACTCGTTGCAACCATTCTAACCATATCCCAAATTTCAACGGGTTGTTGATCTTCAAGAGGTGTACCTTCAACAGCTACTAGAGCATTGATCGGAACTGATTCTGGTTGAGGGTTTAAGCGAGTTAACGCCACTAACATACCAGCACGATCTGCAATCGATTCACCCATGCCAATGATGCCACCAGAACAAACAGTCACATTGGTTTTACGTACATTTTCAATGGTTTTTAAACGATCATTAAAGCCTCGAGTTGAAATGACTTCTTCATAAAACTCTTCAGAACTATCAAGGTTATGGTTATAAGCATATAAGCCAGCTTCAGCAAGACGTTTAGCTTGGTTTTCTGTCAGCATGCCAAGGGTGCAGCAAACTTCCATTTCTAGCTTATTGATTGTTCTAACCATTTCAAGAACCTGATCGAATTCTTCACCGTCCTTTACATTTCTCCAAGCAGCTCCCATGCAGACTCTTGAACTGCCAGATTCTTTTGCCTCAAGTGCTTTATCTTTTACTTCACTCACACTCATCAAAGGGTTGCCCTCAACGTTAGTATGATAGCGTGCTGCTTGAGGACAATATCCACAATCTTCTGGACAACCACCCGTTTTAATAGAGACAAGTGTTGATACTTGTACAATATTCGGATCATGACTTTCTCTGTGTACAGTGGCAGCTTTATGCAATAACTCCATAAGCGGCAGTTTGTATATATCGATGATTTCTTGTTTGGTCCAATCGTGTCTAATATTATTCATAATTAACTTTTTGTTTTAACCTTGTTTTATTTAATCTTAAAATTTCTCTGGTAAGAGTTCAAATTATTAAGCGTTAGGTTTTTGATTTAGATATTAAGATACTCACAGCATTGCCTCCAAAACCTACAGCATTAACTAAAACGTTATTAATACTTGATGGTGGTGAGTCTAGCTGTTTGATATAGGGTACTGCTATAAACTTTTGTTTTTCTATCATCATTAAAGCTAATTCAACACTTAAAAGGCCGCTTGTTGCTAGGCTATGTCCTAATTTCCACTTATTGGTCGTTAAAGCTGGTATTGATTTTCCGAACACTTGCTTAATAGCCTCAATTTCTGCTTTATCACCTTTTATGGTTCCTGGTGTGTGAGTCACTATGATATCAATGTCTTTAGTTTGATGATTTTTGAGTGCCATTTCCATGGATAATTGCAGACATTGGGCATCCGTTGAAATTGAAGTGTTGTGTTCAATTA
>JBLHLI010000297.1:0-3842 GCA_047618765.1 Enterobacterales bacterium
TCAACATTACAGGGTACAGGACGTATTTTATGTGGAAAGCCATGCCATTAATTATTCTAGATGATAAATCTACAGCCTCCAATGCGCTACAGCCTCTACTGTCTTTTATTGGTGAAGAGTCTTTAGTCTTAACGTCTGGTAGCTGGCACCATGATGTACCGGCTGAAGAAGAGCTATTAGGCTTTATCATTGATCTGAATTTAATCGCTACCGATCCCCTTAAAGTGCTTAATGCTATACATAAGTGGAATCATTTAATTCCCATCATTATCATTGGCGATCAAAAAGAGTTGTCTATCATCGATAATTTGGACGAAGCCTTAGCAATACAGATTATTTCAAAATTGCCTACAACAGCTGATCAACAACAATGGTTAAATGCTTTACATCTATGTCAATTATGCAGGGAGAACAAGCATGCTGTGCCTCTGATCGTTGAAGCAACTGAGGATAACAATACTCAAAGCTCAATGGTCGTGAGACCCTTGGTAGGTAAAAGTCCTTCCATGTCTGAAATAAGACAACTAATAAGCCAAGTGGCTAAAACGGATGCCAATGTATTGATCTTAGGAGAATCTGGTACAGGTAAAGAAGTTGTTGCGCAGAATCTTCATGCAAGCTCTAATCGCTGTGCTGGACCTTTCGTACCCATTAACTGTGGTGCCATACCAGCTGAGTTATTAGAAAGCGAACTCTTTGGCCATGAAAAAGGTGCCTTTACTGGAGCTATCACTGCCAGACAAGGGCGATTTGAACTAGCCAAGGGTGGAACTATCTTCCTAGACGAGATTGGTGATATGCCAATGCCGATGCAGGTTAAACTGTTGCGAGTGATACAAGAACGTATTTTTGAAAGAGTTGGTGGTTCAAAAACCATAAAAGTCGATGTTAGAATAATCGCAGCTACCCATAGAGATCTTGAGCAAGCAGTAGAGCAGGGGGGCTTTCGCGAAGACCTCTACTATCGTTTAAATGTATTTCCAATCGAAATGCCAGCCTTAAAAGAAAGAGCTGAAGATATACCTCTATTAATTAATAATTTCGGTGAACGATTACTTAAAGGCGGAATGAGTAAAATTAGATTCAGCGCCAATGCCATTGTATCTTTAACGCGCCATACTTGGCCTGGTAATGTGCGTGAGCTAGCGAATTTAATGGAGCGTATGTCAATACTCTATCCAGAAGGCATTGTAGATTTGGCTGAACTTCCTAATAAGTATAAATATGATGATGGATTAGTACGTTCTGCTACTCCTGCCTTAGCGCAGCAATCCGCTGGAGGCTCGAGCAAAAAGAGTTTACGGCCAATTCCTGAAGATGGCTTTAATTTAAAAGAATATCTCGTTGAAGTAGAAAAAATGTATATTCTCCAAGCCTTAGATGACTGTAATTGGGTTGTTGCTAGGGCGGCGACAAAGCTAGAAATGCGTCGCACAACCTTGGTTGAAAAAATGAGAAAGTATGAGATTCATAAAGATGAATAAACGTCACTAATATGACAATTTAAAATAATCCCCTCTTAACCAATTGAATAACATGGAAATTTTTAACAGGCACAATTATTGCTAACTACCAATGTAAATAACTTGTAGTGACAAAAAGCTGACACTGCGATCATTCTTAGATGAATTTATAGTTGGAGTTATTCATGACATCAGGCACACAGCCAGTCTGGAATACAGAAATTACGTCTGGTGCTTTGTCACCAATTCTTTCACATGGAAACATGGCAGAGAAACAGCAGACTCATACTCAAAAAGATGATTCTCTGGATAAACAGACAGACACTAAAACTGCAAATGAGGTTAATAACAAAGCTCTATCGCAATTTTCAGACATTTCACGTAAATTCATTGATTCTTATACTCACCTTGAACAGCATATTGATCGCTTGAGTGACGAACTTGCAGCTCAGACAGCAGAAAAAGAACAACAATTTGAAGAACGAAACAGGCTTGCTGAGAGATTAGAAGGTATCTTATCTACTCTACCTAGTGGTGTCGTTGTCATTGATGGACATGGTATTGTACAAGAATCTAATGCCTTGGCAGTAGACATGTTAGGACTGCCGATTATTGGCGAAACCTGGCTAAATATCATCAGCAGGGCGTTTGCACCAAGAAGTGACGATGGATATGAAATATCTTTAAAGGATGGGCGCCGAGTTAAAGTAGAAACTAAAGCACTAGTTTCAGAGCCTGGTCAAATCGTATTAATAACAGATTTAACAGAAACTAGAAAACGTCAAGATGACCACAGCCGTGAACAACGGTTATCCGTTATCGGTAAAATGATGGCGTCATTGGCTCATCAAATTAGAACGCCTTTATCATCAGCATTATTATACTCGGGTCATATTTCTTCACAAAAACTAGATGCAAAGCGTCAACAACGTGTTCATATGAATTTACAACATTCATTAAAACAACTTGAAAGACAAGTCAGTGATATGTTGCTGTTCGCAAGTGGTGGAGTGACATCTAAGCAGAGATTCCAGCTTCATGAACTATCAGAATCTCTGCAAATGGACATTGAAAACCATGTAGCTACAAAAGATATTGATATTATTATTGATAACAGGCTGTCTGAGGAGTTAATCAAGAATATAACGCTTTTTGGTAATATGCAGTCGCTTCTTGGAGCTATTGCTAATTTAATTGAAAACAGTATCCATGCTTGTCGAGAGAACAAATCAAAAAGTCAATTGGTCGATATCAATGTCACCCTCGATATTCATGACAAAAAGACTATTTGTATTGCCGTTTCAGATAACGGTTGCGGCATTACTGAAGCCGATAAGAATGAAGTATTTAAACCTTTTTTTACAAGACGTGCAAAAGGTACTGGTTTAGGTCTAGCCGTGGTTAAAACTGTAATGAATAGTTTTAAGGGTGATATCAGCATTAATTCAAATAGTTCTGGTACAACAATAAATTTATTACTACCTTGTATCAATACAGACTCTTTCACAGTAGAAGGATCTACTACCTTAAACGATTCGCAACAAATGGCTGGAGGATAGCAAAGATGGGGCAAGCTCAAGTATTAGTTGTTGAAGACGATACCGTTTTACGTCAAGCACTTGGAGACACTCTCGACTTAGCAGGATATCAAACCTGTACAGTATCAAGTGGAGAGGAGGCTTTATCTACATTACATAAATTTATGCCAGATATTATCATTAGCGATGTTCATATGGACGGTATTGATGGACATGATCTTCTAGATAATATCCATGTCAATCATCCCCAAATTCCATTTTTATTAATGACAGCTTTTGGTAATGTTAATGACGCCGTTCGAGCTATGAGAAGTGGGGCAATTGATTATGTTGAAAAGCCTTTCCCACCTGAAAAGTTGGTTTCATTAGTTAGTCGATATATTTCAATTAGTTATGATAGTAATCATGACCCAATAGCCGAAGACCCCAAAAGTCAGCAACTGTTAGATATTGCCTCAAAGGTCGCGTTAACTGACACAACTGTGTTGCTAACAGGACCAAGTGGTTCAGGAAAAGAAGTGATTGCGCGTTATGTGCATAAACAATCATTACGCTCAGAGGGCCCTTTCATTGCTATAAACTGTGCGGCTATTCCTGACAACATGCTGGAAGCAACATTATTTGGCCATGAAAAAGGTGCATTCACGGGCGCTTTAAATAGTTCTGTTGGTAAATTCGAACAGGCTCAAAAAGGCACAATCCTTTTAGATGAGATATCTGAAATGGACCTAGGATTACAGGCAAAACTATTAAGAGTTATCCAAGAGCGTGAAGTCGAACGTCTCGGTGGAAAGAAAACAATTAACTTGGATGTAAGAGTTATAGCAACATCCAATAGAAA
>JBLHLI010000298.1:0-3837 GCA_047618765.1 Enterobacterales bacterium
AAACCTATGAAAGTGCAGGTGGTTATAAAGTTTGGCGTAAAATTTTAGCCGAGCAAACACCTCCAGAAAAAATCGTTGAAGAATTAAAATTATCATCATTAAGAGGCCGTGGCGGAGCAGGTTTTCCTACAGGCTTAAAGTGGAGTTTTATTCCACGCAATGCACCAGGACAAAAATACATTGTCTGTAATTCAGATGAAGGCGAACCTGGTACTTGTAAAGACAGAGATATTTTACGCTATAACCCTCATCAATTAATTGAAGGTATGGCAATTGCCGGTTATGTAATGAATGCCACCGTTGGTTTCAACTACATTCGCGGTGAATTTTATGAACCCATTGAGAGAATGGAAGCAGCTCTAGATGAAGCAAGAGCTGCTGGCTTACTTGGTGATAACATTCTAGGTTCAGGTTTTGATTATGAAATCCATAATCATATAGGTGCTGGCTCTTATATTTGTGGTGAAGAAACCGCCTTGATTGAATCAATTGAAGGTAAGAAAGGCCAACCCCGTTTCAAACCACCTTTTCCAGCTAATTATGGTGTTTATGGACGACCTTCTAATGTGAACAACACTGAAAGTTATGCTTCAGTACCTGTCATTTTAGAAAAAGGCGGCCAGTGGTTCCTTGAGCAAGGTATTCCAAACAATGGCGGCCAAAAAATATTTTCAGTAACCGGTCATGTTAATAAACCAGGTAACTATGAAATTCCTCTAGGTACACCTTTTAAAGATCTACTCGAACTTGCTGGTGGCATGCTAGATGGCAGAAAATTAAAAGCAGTTATTCCTGGTGGTTCATCTACGCCGATTTTACCGGCCGATATTATGATGGATTGCACCATGGATTACGACTCCATCGCTAAAGCAGGTTCTATGCTAGGCGCTGGTTCGGTGATAGTCATGGCTGAAGGTACTTGTATGGTTGAAGTACTAGCAAGATTGTCACATTTTTATTATGAAGAGTCCTGTGGACAATGTACTCCTTGTCGTGAAGGTACAGGCTGGTTATCAAGAATGGTAACAAGAATTCTTAATGGTGAAGGCTCTGATGATGATCTTGAAAAATTAGATATCATTGCTGGCAACATTATGGGACGAACCATTTGTGCATTGGGTGACGCTGCAGCTATGCCAGTTAAGGGCATGCTAAAGCAGTTTAGACACGAATTTGAAGCAAAAATTAAATAAACAAGTTATAGGATAACCGATGGCGAACATCGAAATAAATGGTGTAACACTTGAAGCAGAACCCGGTACGATGATTATCGAGGTTGCAGATGCTGCTGGAATTAAGATTCCTCGCTTTTGCTACCACAAGAAATTATCTGTAGCCGCTAATTGCCGTATGTGTTTAGTGGATGTTGCTAATATCCCTAAGCCAGTACCAGCCTGTGCAACTCCAGTTTCAGACGGCATGACCGTCAATACTCATTCAGCCCGTGCTTTAGATGCACAAAAATCAGTAATGGAATTTTTATTGATTAACCATCCCCTAGATTGCCCAATTTGTGATCAAGGTGGAGAGTGTGAACTGCAGGATCTTTCGATAACCTACGGCACTGATATTTCTCGCTTTAGTGAAAGCAAGAGAATCGTAGAATCTAAGAATATTGGCCCTTTAATCAAGACTGATATGACGCGTTGTATCCACTGTACTCGCTGTGTCCGTTTTGGAAAGGAAATTGCCGGTATCCGTGAAATGGGTGAAACAGGTCGTGGTGAACATATGGAGATTGGTACTTATATTGCCAAAACCATCGATTCAGAAATTTCAGCCAATGTTATTGACCTTTGCCCAGTAGGGGCATTGACTGCTAAACCGTCATTATTTAAAGCTCGAGCTTGGGAACTAGAATCTTCAGTTAGCATTGCTGCTCATGATTGCCTTGGTTCGAATATCGATATACATAGTCGTCGCGGTGAAGTAATTAGAGTCGTACCCGATGATAATGATTCAATTAATGAATCTTGGATATCCGATAGAGACCGTTTTTCTTGTGAAGCGTTAAATACAGAAAATCGTCTTACCGAGCCGATGATTAAGCAAGATGGAAAGTGGATACAGACTGATTGGCAAACAGCCCTCAATGTCGTAGTTGATGGCCTGAAAAAAGTTAAAGCGGCTCATGGAGCAGACAGTCTAGCGGCTATTGCTTCACCGAGTTCTACAACAGAAGAACTGTTTTTATTACAGAAATTGATGCGTGACTTTGGTACCAGTAATATCGATACGCGTTTAGGTCGTGTTGACTTTACTAGTGACAATAACGATCCAACTTACCCATCTCTGGGAATGGATATCGCTGATATTGAACATTTAGAAGCGACTTTGTTAGTGGGTTCAAATATCCATAAAGAACAGCCTATCGCAGGAATACAGTTGAGAAAATCAACTCGAGATGGCACCGTCATGGCGATCAATCCAACTCAGATGTCATATAATTTCCGTACTAACCCTCAAGTTGTTACCACTGCTGCAGAAATGCTTGCAGAATTAACGGCTGTAGCAAAAGCCTTAATTTCTATGGAAGGTGTTGAAGCTGTAGCCGGAATAAACGAACTAAAGGTTGAAGTTAATGATTCGCACAAAACAATAGCCGAAAATTTAAAGAATGCTGATAAAGCTGCAATTTTGTTTGGTCAATATGCATGTAACCATGCTGACTTTAGCAAATTAGCCGCTATCGCTAATGCTATTGCAGTTATGAGTGGGGCTTCATTTGGTACATTCACAGATGGCGCAAACTCAGCAGGTGCTCATTTAGCAGGAGCTGTACCACACAGAGGTGTTGGAGCAGGTGCAGTTAAAGCGGGTATGAATATTAATGAGATGCTAAATGGCGATATTAAAGCCTTTATCCTTCATGGTGTTGAACCTGAACTTGATTGTAAGTCTAGTGGTAATGCTAGAAAAGCGATGGACGCCGCCGATCTAGTGATCGCGATGACAGCTTTTAAAGATGGTGCAGTGAGTGAATACGCTGATGTGATGTTACCTACAGCAGCCTTTAGTGAAACTTCAGGTACTTTTGTCAATGTTGCAGGTACATGGCAAACCTTTAAAGCAGCAGTTTCAGCTAAAGGTGAAGCTAGGCCAGCTTGGAAGATACTCAGAGTACTAGCTAACTTACTAGAGTTACCACGCTATGATTATGTATCCTCGGAAGAAGTACTGACTGAATTACAACTTATTTTAGACTCTGCTGAAAATAGACAAGGTAACTGGGAATTACCAACTTCAACAGCTGGTAGCGATTCACCTGCTAACGTGAGTTCAATATATCAAGTTGATGCGCTTGTTCGACGAGCGATTGCATTACAAGAAACATTAGATGCACGAGTTGCAACCCAGTCAAACTCTCAGTTAGACTCTCAATCAGGGAAAGTGGAGGCAATATCATGATGGATTTAATTCTTGATTTTGCTTGGATCATGGCAAAAATTGCCATGATATTAATTCCTTTGGTATTAGCAGTAGCTTACACAACCTACGCTGAGCGTAAACTGATCGGTTATATGCAAGTTAGAATTGGACCTAACCGTGTTGGTCCAAGAGGCTGGTTTCAACCCTTTGCGGATGTATTCAAGTTAGTTTTTAAAGAAATTGTTATACCGAGAGGCGCAAACAAAGTAATGTTTTTGATTGCACCGATTATATTCTTTGGTCCATCAATAGCAGCTTGGTCAGTGATTCCTTTTGATGCGGAATTAGTTCTTGCCGATGTAAATGCAGCAGTACTTTATATTTTAGCCATGACATCAATAGGTGTTTACGGTGTGATTATCGCCGGTTGGGCTTCAAATTCTAAATATGCTTTTTTAGGTGCTTTGA
>JBLHLI010000299.1:0-3836 GCA_047618765.1 Enterobacterales bacterium
CGATAATTAGCTGCAGTTGCTGTCGCTCTTGCCACTGCCATCAGATTTTCAAGTTCTAAACATTCAACTCTCTGGGTATTAAAGACATTACTTTTGTCAGCTAAATGTGCTGTTTTAAGTCTTTCTTCAGCCTCTGATAAGGTGTTACTACCTTGTTCCATTAAATTACCGGTTCTAAAGACACCAAAATTATTTTGCATAGTTTTCTGCATGTCTTTTCTAATTTCAACAGGACTTTCACCCTTTTTGCTTTCTTGCCAACGATTAGCTCTTGAAAGTGCCTCTTCAAGATCACTTGCAGAAAAATCACCCATTGGCAAATCGGTTTTTAAAGCTTTTTCAAGGTGCATACCAGCCGCTCGGCCAAATACCACGAGATCAAGTAATGAATTACCACCGAGTCGATTCGCACCATGTACAGATACACAAGCACATTCGCCGACGGCGTAAAAGCCTTCAACGATATTCTCTGTTCCATCAGGATTTGCATCAATCACCTGACCGTGGAAATTTGTAGGTATACCGCCCATCATATAGTGACAGGTTGGTACTACTGGTATTGCTTCCTTAATAGGGTCAACATGTCCAAAGGTACGCGCTAACTCTAAAATTCCAGGCAGACGCTTATTAAGAACATCAGCACCTAGATGATCGAGCTTCAATTTAACATAGTCTCCGCGCTCATCGCTAAAGCCATTACCTGCTAAAATTTCTTTGGTCATCGAACGGGATACAACATCACGAGATGCCAAATCTTTAGCATTGGGTGCATAACGCTCCATAAAGCGTTCACCATCTTTATTGATTAGATAACCACCTTCACCACGACAACCTTCAGTAACCAGAGTTCCAGCACCGGCGATACCGGTTGGATGAAATTGCCACATTTCCATATCTTGCATGGCAATACCAGCTCTAATCGCCATGCCTATGCCATCACCAGTATTGATTAATGCATTAGTCGTAGATTGATAAATTCTACCAGCACCACCGGTTGCAAAGACTGTTGCTCTGGATTGAAAGTAAACGGATTCCCCTGTTTCAATTGAAAAAGCCACCACACCACAAATGCGGCCTGATTGGTTTTTCACTAAGTCAGTAGCACACCATTCGCTGTAGACTTCAACACCAGCAGCAATATTTTGTTGATACAATGTATGTAGTAAAGCATGACCAGTTCTATCAGCTGCAGCTGCAGTTCTTGCCGCTTGTTCGCCACCAAAGTCTTTCGATTGACCACCAAATGGACGTTGATAAATACGGCCGTTATCATGGCGAGAAAATGGTAAGCCCATATGTTCTAGTTCATATATCGCTGCAGGACCGGCTTTACACATATATTCAATAGCATCTTGATCACCTAGGTAATCAGAGCCTTTAACAGTGTCATACATGTGCCAGCGCCAATCATCTTCATGGGCGTTACCTAGGGCTACGGTTATACCGCCCTGGGCTGATACGGTATGAGAACGTGTTGGGAATACTTTAGAGATAAGTGCTACTTTCTGACCTGATTGAGCAAGCTGTAATGAAGCTCTCATTCCAGCGCCACCAGCTCCGACAATAACAGCATCATAATTTTTAACAGTAATGGTCATTCTATTAACCCCAGAAAATCATAGCAGTCCAAGCGATAAAGCTCAGACAAGTTAAAAGAACAATCAACTGAAACATATTGCGTATTGCAACAGGCTTCAGATAATCCGTCGATACAACCCATAAACCTGCCCAAGCATGGACACTTATAGATATCACACTGATTAAGGTGAAAACTTTCATCCAGGTTGGTGCAAACATAGCAGACCAATTGGCATAATTAAATTCACCCATGGAACAAAAGCTGTAAGTGAAAACAATCAAATAAACTAATAACAGCACTGCTGATATTCTTTGCATCTTCCAATCATGGACACCACTACGGCCAAAACTCGTTTCCATACCTATCATAATTGACTCCCTAGGAATATAAAGGCAATTACGGTGAAGAAAACAACTAGTCGGGCAGCAATTTTAGCGCCTGCTTCTGACTCCCCTATGCCTTTATCCATGAATAGGTGTTTAATTCCAGCAATAATGTGATAACTCAAAGCTGCAAGTATTCCTAAAAATACCAGCTTATAAAAAGTGTTATCTAACATTTTTTGCAGATCAAGGAAATCAGCCTCTGAACTAAGCGATTGTCCAAACATCCATAATAAAATTGGCATACCTAAAAATATGATAACGCCAGAAATTCTATGCAAGATTGAAAGAATCGCAGAAAGAGGTAATCGTATGGTTGTTAAATCTAAATTTACAGGTCTTTTATTCACAATAATATCTTCTGTATTTCTTGCGGATGAATGGGTTAAATATTACTCGCCTAAGCCAGCAATTTTAAACCTATATTTGCTATTGAAAATTATAGTTGGCTAACAGTATGATTACAATCAAGTTCAGGAGATATATGTGAAAAGAGATGGGATAATCTGAAAATGATTAAAATCTGAACTATTTAAGCATTATTTGGACTAGTATTGATGTGAATTATTGACTTTTGACTCCGCCTATCTATAGTACGAGTATCCAAGCTTTAGTCTCGACAGTAGTTTCTTAATTCTAGTTGCCTGACATTTTGTTTGAATCTAATATGTTACTTTAACAAATATTGAGCGTTTAAGCTTACTTTTACTTTTAAAAAGGGAAATACTTATGGCTGATGATTCAGCAAAACTCCACTTACCTAATGGGACTATCGTCGAGTTACCCGTTTATAAACCTTCAGAAGGTTATGACGTTATTGATATTCGAGCACTAGGTAAAGAAGGTTATTTCACCTACGATCCTGGATTCATGGCTACAGCTTCATGTGAATCAAAAATCACTTATATTGATGGTGGAAAAGGTATTCTTCTTTATCGTGGCTACACTATTGATGAATTAGCTGATCACAGTGACTTTACCGAAGTTTGCTTTTTACTTCTTAATGGTGAATTACCCAATGCTGAAGAAAAGCAAGACTTCATAAATAAAATCAATAACCACACCATGGTGCACGAACAAATTCATACTTTCTTCAATGGATTTAGACGTGATGCACATCCTATGGCAATTATGGTAGCCGTTGTCGGAGCTATGTCGGCCTTCTATCATGACTCTCTTGATATTAATGATCCAGAACATCGCTCTACCAGTGCTTTTCGTTTAATTGCCAAGATTCCGACACTTGCCGCGATGTGTTACCGCTATTACTGTGGTCATCCTTTTGTTCATCCACGCAATGAAATGAGCTATTCTGAGAACTTCCTAAACATGATGTTTAGTATGCCTTCACATGATGAAAAGCCTGATCCAGTGTTAGTTAAAGCCATGGACCGTATCTTTACATTACATGCTGACCACGAACAGAATGCTTCCACTTCAACAGTGCGCTTAGCTGGTTCTTCAGGTGCTAATCCATTTGCCTGTATTGCTGCCGGTATTGCTTCACTTTGGGGACCCGCTCATGGGGGCGCCAACGAAGCTTGCTTGAATATGCTTGAAGAAATCGGGCATGTTGACAATATTCCTGAATATCTTGAAAAGGCTCGTGATAAAAATGACCCTTTCCGTTTAATGGGCTTTGGTCATCGGGTTTATAAGAACTTTGACCCTCGTGCAACGGTTATGCGAACAACTTGTCATGAAGTGTTAGAGACAATGGACGCCCATGACGACCCACTTTTCCAAGTAGCTCTTGCTCTTGAAAAAATTGCACTTGAAGATGAGTACTTTATCAGCCGCAAGCTTTATCCTAATGTTGATTTTTACTCAGGTATTATCTTAAGCGCTATTGGTATACCAAAGAATATGTTTAC
>JBLHLI010000300.1:0-3834 GCA_047618765.1 Enterobacterales bacterium
CTTGCCTAATATTAGAAGTCTTTAATTCTTGGCGTTCAGTAACCACATCTCTGGCTAAACTTAGGGCGTCCAAAATAGGCGTCATTTCATCATCACGCTCTATTTGGATCTGCTCTAACCAATCTGCTGGGGCACCATCAGCTAACAAAGTTTTGTCGATACTATTGCGGATCTTTACCATGATTTAATACTTATTTTATACTTGATTAATAATTGATTAATCATTGACTAATTAGTTGATTAATCTTCTTTCAAAAATACTGCTATTGATTCTACATGTGAGGTTTGTGGGAACATATCCATCACTCCAGCTTTTTTCATCACATAACCTTGTTCTATTAATACACTGGCATCACGAGCTAGAGTAGCAGGATTACAAGAGACATAGACAATACGCTTTGCTCCAAAAGCTGATAGATGCTGACATATTTCATAAGCACCGCTACGAGGGGGATCAATTAATAATTTATCAAAACCTTCCGTTGCCCAAGGTTCATTATAAAATTCCCCCGCAAGATTTGCTGCAAAAAAATCGATGTTATCTATGTTGTTATGAACAGCGTTTTCACGTCCTCTAACGACCATAGTCTCATCCCCTTCAACAGCACTTACTTTTGCTGCACGACGGGCAATAGGTAAACTAAAATTACCCAAACCACAGAATAAATCTAAAATTTTATCTTCAGGTTGAATATCTAATAGTTCGATAGCTAGGTGCAGCATCTTGCGATTAATTCCAGCATTAACCTGTGTAAAATCCATGGGATGAAACAACATTTCTAGATCAAAATCTTCTAGCTGATAACTCAAGCGTGTATTGCCATCTTCCGGATAAAGCTTTTCAACTGTCGAAGGACCCCCTGATTGAAGATATATATCGAGTTGATACTTAATCGCAAATTCTATTAACAGCTGCTTATCGATTTTAGATAAGCTTTGAAGATGCCTAAAAACTAGCGCTACACTGTCATCTCCACAGGCAACTTCTATTTGAGGAATACCTTCCCTAGCAATTAAACCGTAAATCAACTCACGTAGCGGCATGATCAACTCAGCAACTCTAGGATCAAGTACTGAACAATTATCAATATTAGCAAGAAAGGAGTTTCTCTTTTCTCTAAAACCAACCAAGACAGTGTCTTTTTTATAGACATACTTAACACCAAGACGAGCTTTTCTGCGATACCCCCATTGTTCATCTTTCATGGGCGGCATAACAACCTCAGCCTGGGTTTTGCCAAAATGCTGTAATTGTTCTAATAAAATTGATTGTTTATGCTCTATTTGGGCATCACTTGACATATGCTGCATGCTACAACCACCACAAATCCCAAAGAATTCGCATTTTGGGGTTGCTCTTTCATTACTAGCTTTAAGCACATTAACACAGCGACCTTCATCGAATTTAGAACGTTGATTAGTATAAACATACTCAACCTCTTCACCTGGCAAGGCAGCATCTACAAAGATGGTTTTTCCATCAGCATGGTGGGCAACACCTCGGCCATCATGGCTTAACGATTCTATTTTTATTTTG
This sequence comes from Enterobacterales bacterium, assembly GCA_047618765.1. Classification (GTDB taxonomy): domain Bacteria; phylum Pseudomonadota; class Gammaproteobacteria; order Enterobacterales. The sequence continues at coordinate 1,538 of JBLHLI010000300.1, forward strand.
AATGCTTCAGTCGGTAGCTTTTTACGTTGTCTTCTTCTTGCCATTGTATACTCGATTTTGGTTTCTTGATTAAGAGACATTTTGTCATTTGATGCCGCAGTTTACCTGATCCTTAACAGTAGTCACAGTCTCACAGCATTCAAAGTTATTATCCATTGGTTAATGAAGATATTTCAACGACTATTAGACATCACTGATACATAACTAAAAGCAGCCGACTAAATATTAGCGCTTTAAAAAAGGTAATGCATGTTTGATTTATTAAGTATTCGTAAAAATATCCTTCTGCTTATTATCACTCCAAGCCTGATAGGTACAATTATACTCTCATCTTACTTTGCCATTGATAAGTTAAATACAGCTGAATTAAATCTAAAAAAACATGCAAGTCTGTTAGCTTCAAATGTTGAGATGATAATCAATGCAAATTATTTTTCTTATCAATTTGTTAATAATTTTGACAACTCATCTGAAAGTTCATTTGAAGACTCTTTGCAAAACTTTTTTCAAGACTCTTTACAAAACAAGCAGCTTATTGAAAAACAGTTAACCCAATTAAATACCACAAACTCAAATTTATTAGCTTTCGGCATCGTTGACCAAAATAACCATCTTGTTGTTAAATCAGCCAATGATGTTTTTACCGATAACCTTAAACGAAAAACTTTTCCAACCGAGATTGTCAGTAAAAGAATTAATCAACATCTTTACATTTATGTACCCATAAAGTTAACGCATTTTCCAACTCAATCTAATTTAAATTCCTATTATTTATCTCTAGTGTTTGATGGAGGTTTCATACAACTGCTACTTTATAAAGCGTTGCTTTTCTCAGTATTAATTTTAATTATTGTTCTAACAAGCTGCTTGATAGTTGCATCGAAGATTTCAAATAAAATTAATAACTTAAATAATTCTCTCATCTCAGCAAAAAAAAATATGCAGAGTAATATTGATCAGGCAACCCTCGAGCTAACTCAAACATTAGAAACTATTGAAGTTCAGAATATTGAAATCGATTTTGCCAGAAAACAAGCCATTAAAATCAATCAGGTTAAATCAGAATTTTTAGCTAATATCAGCCATGAAATTAGAACACCTATGAATGGAGTTATCGGCTTTACCAATTTATTACTAAAAAGTAATATCGATGAAATACAAAATGATTATTTAATCACTATTCGAAAATCAGCTAACCAACTACTCAATATTATTGAGGATATATTAGACTTTTCAAAAATTGAAGCCGGAAAGATGAATTTAGATACTGTGCTGTTTTCATTTCATGATTGTGTTGAGGAAGTTATAACATTACTTTCAACTCATTCCATGAAAAAACAAATCGAGCTAGTGCCTCTGATTTATAAGAATGTACCAGACTATATGTTAGGAGATCCTACTCGAGTAAAACAAGTACTGACTAATCTGATTAGTAACGCCATTAAATTTACTGAAAAAGGCTCGGTTGTTGTGAGGGTATTAGTTGAGGAAAGCTCTGCTACTAATTACTTGATACGCACTACGATAACCGACACTGGTATGGGCATGACCGATGAACAAATCAGCAAATTATTTCAACCTTTTAGTCAAGTTAATCAGAAAATTAACCGACATCATAGTGGCACAGGTCTTGGTTTAGTTATCAGTAAAAAACTGATTGAACAGATGGAAGGAACGATATCGATTGAAAGTAAGAGTAATGAAGGGACTAGTTTTTCCTTTACATTCCGTGCTCAAAAACCATTAGAACAATCCACAAAACTGCCTGCAGATTTAACACCAAAACTCAATTTTTCTGAACAGCAGGTTTACTTATATGATTACCATCCAATGGCCTTGCTTGCTATGAAGCAATTGCTACTAAGTTGGTCAATGACTGTCTCTACTTATCAAAATATTGATAAATTAATTCGTGCTGTTCAGCTACTAAAAAACAAATCTGAAAGTGAACTTGAAAACAGTAAGCCGATAATTATCATTGGCCTACCCAATAAAAATAACGACATAGTTAATAAAATTCAACATCTTATTAAAACCAACCATTTCGATTCTAAATTTATAGGAATATTGTTTATTGGTCATCTGGAACATCATAATAGAAGTGAAGCTTTAATGAATAACTCACTTTTGCATTATTTAGAAAAGCCTCTTACTCGAAAGCAACTTAAAACTTCATTTAAAAAAATGGGATTACTTGCAAATGAACATCAAATAGCGATTAAACCTGAACCCCTTGAACAACTATTTTCCGGTTTGAGAATTTTAGTGGTTGATGACAATTCTGATAATTTAAAGTT
>JBLHLI010000301.1:0-3805 GCA_047618765.1 Enterobacterales bacterium
TAAGCAGATAATAACTGCTATTTAATGACTAACAAAGTTGTCAAATTGACAGTTTTTCCGTCACTGCTTTTTGTGCAAAATCGCACAAAAAAGTTCCTCCAAAACTGCAATTTACAACGGCGTTCAATACCTACTCCGAATAAATAGTGAGCACAGATATGAATTTGGAAATATTTTCAAAAGTGTCAGAGTCGCTGCGTCAATATAGGCGAGCTGAGCTTAAAGATTTTGAGTCAGAAATAGGTGAAAAGCCCGTAGATCAGCTATATGTGGATGCTTTGCCTGGCGGAGCCGTATTACAAGCTGTACTTTCTAGCAATACTACGTTTTTACTAGGGCGAAAAGGCACAGGTAAAAGTACGGTTTTTGCAAAAGCCCAATCAGCACTAAGAGAGCGCAAGGATATTATATCGATTTATATAGATGTAAAATCTCTTTATGATGTTCTGGAAGCGGCAAATATTCCTGATGAGGAACTAGGTGGCATTGGCATATCTAACGTGGCATATAGATCTCATATGTTGCGTAAAATCATGCTTGGAAAAGTAATAGCAGAGCTTCTTAAAGAAGTCGGTAACAGTTGTGACAAGTTAACTCTTCTGGAGCGCTGGAGAGGTATAAAGAAACAATATGATGAACTAAAAGATTCACTTAGTGAAATTGGAAGTCGAGTTAAAAACTCGAAGCTCGAAAAGCACGAGATACCAGTGCTTCAGAAAATCACCAATCAGCTAAGAGTTAAGCAGCAACAAGAATCATCAACTACAGCATCTGCTGGCGTGAAGACTGGCGCTAAAATTAAGCCAGGTCAAGTGGAATTAAACGCGGAGGCATCGGGATCACTATCAGACTTTGATAAAACTCTTGATGATAGTGACATCTACAATGAATATTCTGATGTCGTATTAAAATCGTTCCCTTTTGGCGAAATACTAGATGAAATACAAACGCTTATTTCAGAATCAGGACTTTTAAGGCTAGTAGCATTTTTTGACGATTTTTCTGAACTTGGATTGGTTGATCAACGGCTTTTTGTCGACGTAGTATTATCCCCGCTTAATAATTCAAGTAATGAAACTGTAAAGTTAAAAGTTGCCGGTTATCCTGGTCGTGTATATTACGGGAAAATCGATCCAGGTAAAGCTGATACAATTGGGTTAGATTTTTCTGATCTATATGAGTCAAGCGAAGTTCAGGAAATGGAGCGAGCAGCTTCAGATTATGCCCTGAGACTTCTGTCGACGCGCTTTTCAGTGTTTGGTGAAGAACTGGAAAGCTACTTTGAGATTACTTCTATCACCACAATAAATGATCATATGAACATGATGTTTAAAGCGTCATTTAATGTCCCAAGAATCATGGGGCACATACTTCATATCTGTTATCTTGATAAGGTATCAAGAGGTCAAAAAATAACTATTTCATCCATCAGATTAGCTTCTAAAAAATATTATGAGAATACGATCTCTAAATATTTTGATAGGCTCAACCGATACGCTTTGGAGCCATTTGAAAATAAACTAGATCGGCATAATCAGCAGCAACTCTTAAATTGCATAATTGAAGAGGCTAGAGGTGTTAAAAAGAGGATCGTCGATAAAGAGGTTGGCGGGAAATATTTTGATGCATTAGGTGGCAATCCACAGACCAGTCATTTTATGGTTAACCCGGATTTAGAAGAAATATTCTCATCACTAGAATCCAATTTTTTCTTATCACGATATAAAACTACGCGTGATAAGGCTGGTAAAGATGTCATCGTGTATTCTCTATTTTTAGGGCTGTGCGAAAGTGAAAGGATGAGTTGGGGATACCCTGAGGGCCGTGAGTATAGAAATTACTTCGTCCAACGTTGCTTTGAATATACGAGAGCTATCCATCTATATCTTTCTCAGAATCAAACGATCAAGTGTGGCCTGTGTGGCTTTTGTCACCCTATGGACAAAAGAATAAGTATCGAACTATTCAAGTGGCGATGCCCAGAATGCATGGAAGGTACCTGCTCTATTGTAAATCTTTCGGACGATTTCAAGGAGGAAGTCGAAAAATTGAATAAAGATATTATGCTTGATCCTGTAGAGCTAGATATTGTTACCACGCTTAATGACGAACAGAGAAAAATGCGTGCTGGTGAGATATCTGCACTTATTGATACTACTCATCAAATGGTCGGAAAAAGGACTAGTAAGCTACAGGAAATGGGGCTCATAAATAAGGTGCGTGACGGCGAAGATGGAAAAATACGCAGCGAACTCACCAGTAGATGTGAAGACACATATTTTGAGTAAAAATATTGAACAAGTCAAAGCACTCGGACATGGTAAAGCTGTCACTTTTTGTGCAAAAACAAGCACAAAAACCGCCAACTTCACCGCGCCGGTGTTTGAGACGTTAGGATAAAAAAATGGAAAGAAATATTTTAATCTTCATATTTACTATTGTTTTCTCACTACCTCTCGCGGCAGAGGAGAACACCTTGTCTGCTGGGTCTGATTTCAAGATAACAGTACCATCTGATTGGGTTGAAATTCCTAGAGACATACTTGATCAATATGAAGTCGCTGTACAAGAAGCGACTGGGCAGAGCCAAACATATGAATATGGCTATCAATCGACTAGCGCTGAAAATTGGTTCGAGCACCCATATGCTCTGGTTCAGGTCAAACGAACTGGAAGAGTTCCCGAGGGGCAGCTAAAAAACTATAAAAAGATTGAGAGTGGCTTTAAAGAAGGATTGCAGAAAGTAGATGATTCTTCTGGTGATTTATTGAAAAACATGACAATGGGTGAAACCATATATGAACAGGATAGACATATATTATGGTCAGCCATAACGATGGACGTGGCTGACGTAGGTAAAGTGAAAGGACTTATCGCTGTTAAGCTTACAGAATTTGGAGTAGTTCAATTTATGGGTTACGGAAAAGAAAAAAGTTTTTCTCTGCATGAACCTACGTATAGGAAAATGATTCATAGTATCACCGCCAATCAATCGGATATTTACAAGCCTTGATTAACTGATAATGCGCCAACTATATTTGGCATTAATTTGGGACAATCTTTAATTGCGGGGATTATCGGTGGGCTCATTGGCGGAATATTTGGTTTGTTTAAGTATTTCACGAGGAAAAAATCCTAACAAAAGTAGTCAAGCGACAAATATTGCGTCGCTCCGTTTGCGTAAGGGCTCCGCCCATTTTACGCAAGCTCCACAACACAATATTTGCGCCTGCTACCGGCGTTATGGCTCTTGAAGGTATCGTCAATGAAAAGTAGGGATTTAAACAAGGTGTTAAGATTAATTGTTACGGATTACAAGAATACATTTGGAGACTCTATAGGAAACCTATCTACTTATCGGTTTGGCATGTCTTTAATTGATACTAACGAAAGAATCAAAGCTATTTGTTTGTCCGTATCACCTGAGCCTATTCAAAAATCAAAATATCTTAAAAGAATATTCGATCATTTTGTTGCTGAAGATTACGCAATTAAAGATGGAAATAACAACTATGTGCTTACAAAAATTGGTTATGAAAAGGGAGGTGCAGATTTTCTACAGAGAACACTAGAGTTTTTAAATAAAAATCCAGGGCTTGCTATTGTTATATCAGTTGTTGCCTTGTTTGTTTCTATTGGGGCATTATGTGTTTCGTACTTTAAGCCATAACAAAGCTGTCATCGTGCGGAGAAATCCGAAGTCCTGGGATGAATGAATAATTCTGAAATTGACTTATATTTACCCAGTGGGTGCGGAAGAAATTCCTAGTCCCACCAAACTAAAGCTTAGCCAGCAGGTTAGTAG
>JBLHLI010000302.1:0-3803 GCA_047618765.1 Enterobacterales bacterium
GATCGATTATATCTAACCAAGCCTTTAGGTATAGGAATTCTCACCACCGCTGAGAAGAAGAGCCTTCTGAAACCCGAACACCAAAACCTTGCTCGAGATACAATGTGTCAATTAAACAAAATTGGTGCTGTACTTGCCAAAGAAGACGCCGTTAATGCTATGACAGATGTGACTGGTTTTGGATTATTAGGTCACCTGACAGAAATGGCTGAAGGAAGTCATTTAACCGCTAAAATTCAATCTCAAGCAGTTCCTTTACTTGAGCATGTTGAAGATTATTTAGAACAGGGTGCTGTACCCGGCGGTACTGAGAGAAATTTTGCAAGTTATGGACATAAAATTGCGCCATTAAATGAACAAAATAGACAATTATTCTGTGATCCTCAAACCAGTGGTGGCTTACTGTTAAGTGTCAGTGCCTCTGATTCAGAAAAGATCGAGTCTGTATTAGAAGCTAATAACATTGCTATTCATTGTATCGGAGAATTCATTGCTCCGATGGGTGAGCTTAGTGTTGTAGTAGAATAAATTTTTCAGATCTGATGAAATTCTTATGGCTAATATAAAAGTCGACATCGAAGATTTCCAGCACCTCTTCATTAACGATATTCCCATCCTTGACCTAAGAGCCCCCATTGAATTTAATCAAGGGGCTTTTCCTAGTGCTGTCAATTTTCCTTTACTGAACGATATCGAACGAGAACAAGTTGGAACCTGCTACAAAAGACATGGCCAAGACGCCGCTATTGCATTAGGTAATAAATTAGTCAGTGGTGAACAAAAAGAACAACGATTAGCAACATGGAAAGCCTTCATTGAAAATAACCCCCAGGGATACTTATATTGTTTTCGAGGTGGCTTACGATCGCGAACTGTTCAAGGTTGGTTGAGTGATAGCAATGTTCAATATCCTTTAATCAAAGGTGGTTACAAGGCTATGAGACAATATTTAATTAGTTCCACTGAGCGGCTGGCAAAGACTAAAGACTTTATTGTTATTGGGGGCAGAACCGGTACCAGGAAAACCGATTTAATCTTAAGTCATGAAAATTCTGTCGATCTCGAAGGACGTGCTAATCATCGTGGTTCAAGCTTTGGAAAAAGAGTTGGTGGACAACCAACCGTAATCAATTTTGAAAATAATGTAGCAATCGATTTATTAAAATTAGAAGAAAAAAGCAATCGCATATTTTTAGAAGATGAAGGTGTCACTATCGGTCGTTGTTCAGTTCCCGAACCCCTCAGACGACAGATTAAAAGCTCTGACATTTATTTAGTTGAAGCAACTGTTGAGGAGCGAATAGAAAATATTTTAAATGATTATGTTCTAACTCTTTGTAAAGAATATGAACTGGCTGATCCTGAACAAGGATACGACCAGTACTGTGTAGAAATGCTCTCTTCTCTTGATAGAATAAAAAAAAGGCTAGGTGGCGAGCGTTATGCAAAAATGCATATTCTTATGGATAAAGCATTTAAATCTAAAACGTCTCATGCTAATAGCGACTTTCATCGTGACTGGATAAGTGTATTACTTACTGAATATTATGACCCTATGTATGATTATCAGTTGTCTAATAAGCTCGACCGAATTAAGAGTTCAGGAAACTGGGATACTATTTCTACATTAATGACTGAAGTTAGCTGAACTTATCAATATTGCTGAAATACGCTCAAAAGAACTCGGGGTGAGATGAGTTGCTCACTAAAAACCTTAAAAAATGTATAATAGGCTATGCATACTAACGACTGAGTAATATGGGAATACAAAAACTACTGGAAAATCAGAAAAACCTGTTTTGGTTTTTGCACTTTAGCGGCTGGCTCGGTTATGGCGTTATTACTTGGATAGGTGCCAGAGCCCATGATGTTCCGTCTGCGTATAACTATGTCATCTTGGCGACAGTAATAACAGGCTTCTTCTTAAGTCTAGCTTTGAGATACATGTTTCATTACTGCCAAACGCTTCAGCCTGTTTATACTGGGTTACTGTCAATCACTAGTTGTTATTTGGTCACTATCCCTTGGATTTTTAGTAAAAACTGGAGCAAATTCTATTACTACAAGGGTGGTTGGTATCCTGATAGCATTTTTCAATATTTAGGAGGCATAACTGCTTCTTTTTATATCATATTACTTTGGGCTGGCTTATATTATGGTATTAAATATTACCGAATGTTGCAAAAAGAAAGAGAAGCAACACTAAAAGCTAATAGCATTGCCCATGAGGCTCAATTGAAAATGCTACGTTATCAGTTAAATCCTCATTTCTTATTTAACACATTAAATGCCATTTCAACCTTGATACTTGAGACGGACACTCATCGTGCCAATAATATGGTTACTCGATTAAGTAATTTTTTGCGTTATTCCTTAGATAATGATCCCATGCAGAAGATAGCCCTTCAAAAAGAAATTGATGCTCTGCGACTCTACCTCGATATCGAAAAAGTACGTTTTGAAGAAAGACTTGAATTGGTTTTTGATATTGAAACGGATGCTGCCGTAGGATTAATTCCAAGTCTGTTGTTACAACCTCTAGTAGAAAACTCAATAAAATATGCTGTAGCAATCAGTGAAACTGGTGGTAGGATAACGGTTAGGGCTAAAAAGGATCAAGATACCTTGCACATTGAAGTGAGTGATGATGGGCCAGGTGTACAATTAGTTGATGGTGAAATTGCCGCTTCACGAGGAGTTGGTGTCAGCAACACATCTAATCGATTAGAAGAACTATACGGTGAGAAACATTCATTTAAATTGAGTAATTTAGAACCAAAGGGACTGAAAGTTGAAATTTGTATACCCTTTGAGTCGGAAAAATAAGGCAGTATTTAATGACTATTAAAACAATCATTGTTGACGATGAATCTTTGGCAAGACGTGGTTTAGAACTTCGCTTAGCTGCCTTTGATGATATCGAAATTATTGCCCAGTGTAGTAATGGTCGAGAAGCTTTAGAAAAAATTACCGAGTTAGGTCCAGATCTGGTATTTATGGATATTCAGATGCCAGGTCTAAGCGGCTTTGATGTGGTTAAGAATATTGATAAAAACCAACTTCCCATGATTATTTTTGTCACAGCTTTTGATCGTTATGCCGTTGATGCCTTTGATGCTCAAGCTGTTGACTATGTCTTAAAGCCTATCGATGATAGCCGACTAAAAATTGCTCTGGATAAAGTACGTAGAAATATTGATCAAGATGGCAAAGTTAATTACACCCAACGTTTGATGGATTTGATAATCAGCATAACCGGTGAATCACCTGCAACAATTGAAGATGTTGTTTCGGGCGCTGGACCGGCAGAATTTGAAAAATATCCTGAGCGTCTGGCCATTAAAGATGGCGGTGAAATCACCTATGTTCCCGTTAAAGATATTTTGTGGGTTGAAGCGGCGGGTGATTATATGTGTGTGCATGCTTCAGGTAAGGTACACATTTTACGAAGTACTATGAAAGAGCTTGAGAAGACACTTTCACCAAAAGTTTTTCAGCGTATTCATCGCTCAGTTATCGTAAATTTAAAAAGAGTTGAAAAAGTCTGTTCTCATATTAATGGCGAATATCATCTTTATTTAGATTGTGGTTCCCGTTTGAAAATGTCTCGTAGCTATAAAGATAAAATTAAGCATTTCGGTAGTTAGCTTCAAACTACCTACTCTAAGGTAGTGTTAAGACACCATAATTCAGAAGTACTTCACAGGAAAGCCGAACTTAACGTATACTATTCCAGATACTTTAATCTACCCAATTAATCGGAATAGTTATTATAATGGTCAATGCAAAGGATATTGTAAACA
>JBLHLI010000303.1:0-3772 GCA_047618765.1 Enterobacterales bacterium
GTCGCTATGACACGTCAAAATAATAACTAACGTAAATGTTAATTACCTTTCAACTACTATCTCTGCAAGTGTCCACACAAATTACTTTATTCAATTGTTAAAGAGCTTGGCTAAGGACGCATGTTCCGTTAACCGAGGGCGCATTCTACGCCAAATGAACTTACTGTCAACATCTGTTTTGAATATTTTTACAATTAGTTCAAAAAGTCAGGCAATTACTAGGCTATTTTGTAGACAAAACATATTTTTTCATTAGAAAAGCGCAAAATAACCATAGTTAAAATACCATCCAACACATTGATATATATGCATTAAATTAGATAGCTGCGTTTAGACGCCTTACTATTGCGACAGACAGATAAAAACATGAAAAATAATTTAAATTTCCTTAGTTAATTACAAATAATGTGCAATTAACTAACTTTTAAAGTAATAATTTTCTGCTAATACTAAAATAATTACTTATTAACTATATTTAAGCCTCTTAAAATAGACTTAAATACTAAATAATTGCCTGAAGTTATTAAATGTCCTTTTGTTTAGTGTTCAATAATTAGTCAAAAACACTTAAGAATCTGTTAATTTGTATCTAGAACATACAATAATAAATAAAGTTTTCATTTAGATTGTTAATTAACTAGCTGTATTCATCTATAATTACCTATAATAGTGGCTACATATAATTAGATACATTCAAGCTTTATAACTAACTGCATGATTATCGGATAAGAGTTATCATATCTTTATTGAGCTCTAACAATCTTAGGTTGGGTATCGCATCAAAATCGGATTACAAATTAAAATAAAACTATGATAAAAACCGATTACAAAACAAAAGGCACTAATAAGTCTCTATTTTCATCCTCAAGAAAACGCTCGTCTTTGCCTGTTATAATTATGGCAGTGATTGCATTCAGCCTCGCCTTATGGGGATTGTGGGCAAAACTCAATGAGCAAGCATCTAGTCAAAATAATCTAACACCTATATCAACGACGACTAATTCGGTAGAAGAAATAACAACTATAGAAAGCTCAGATGTCGATTCAAAGTCTAATCTGCAAGAGATACAGTTAGAGTTTCAACATGACAAGAAGTCTACACCGACTATAAAACTAAAAGAGACAACTATACCAAAAGACAAACCAAAGCAGATAGACAACAAGCCTACTAAAGAGCCTACCAAAGAAGTTACTAAGGTTATCCAAAAAGAAAATGTTAATTGGCAACTGACTAAAATACGTTCTGGAGATAGTATGGCGCGCCTATTTCAACGACTAGGATTGAGCGCAACAGACTTACATGGAATTATAAGTATTGGGGAAAAAACATCAATTTTAAAACGAATTAAACCCGGCAAAAAACTAGGCTATCTAAAAGATAACGATCAACAACTAACTGCCATTCAATACTCTATTGATAGGCTTAAAACACTAACAGTCTCTAAGACTGATAATAAATGGATCGCTAAAGTTGAAACTAAAAAGCTTCAACTACGTCAAGCAAATGCCAGAGGCACCATAGATAGTTCGTTATTTTTAGCAGGTAAACGTGCTGGTTTGACAGATGCCATGGTCATGGAGTTAGCTGGAATTTTTGGTTGGGATATCGATTTTATACTCGACATCAGAGAGGGTGACCAATTCACAGCAATCTTTGAAGAAAAATATGTTGATGGAGAAAAAATTGGTAATGGAAATATATTAGCCGCGGAATTCATTAATCAGGGAAAGAGCTTTAAAGCTGTTCGATATACCGATTCAACTGGACACTCTGAATATTACACTCCAAAAGGTTTAAGCATGCGCAAGGCTTTTCTTCGTGCTCCTGTTGACTTCTCTTATGTTAGCTCCAGTTTTAATCCACGCCGTTTTCATCCTATTTTAAAAAGAGTTAAAGCACACAACGGTGTTGATTATCGTGCACCAAAGGGCACTCCAGTAAAAGCTGCAGGTGATGGAAAAGTCATTGCTTCGGCTTATAGTAAATACAACGGCCATTATGTTTTTGTACAACATGGACAAAAATACGTTACCAAGTACTTACATTTTACTAAACGTAAAGTTCGTCGCGGACAGAGAGTTAAACAAGGCCAGATAATTGGCTATGTTGGTGCAACGGGATTAGCTGAAGCACCACATCTGCATTATGAGTTTTTAGTGAATGGAGTACATCGTAATCCTCGTACAATAAAATTACCTGATGCTGCTCCTATTAATAAGAAAGAGAAAATACAGTTCACTAAAGAAACTAAAGAACTTGTGGAACAACTAAAAATTCAAAGCCAAATTTATGATGAAAAATATAAAACTGCAGATTAACATGGCAATAATTCAACTATGAGTGGCCTTTATATTGGAATAATGTCAGGCACTAGTTTGGATGCTATTGATGCTGTGATTATTGATTTTAATAATCATATAAAAGTCATAGAACAAGCAACTGTAGATTTTCCAGAGAAGATACACCAAGAAATTACATCATTAATTACCAATCCCAATACCTCTCTAGCGCATCTTGGATACCTTGATATCGCCATAACTGAACTTTATGTTGAGGTTGTAAAAAAAGTATTGGCAAAAGCGAAATTAAACGCTAATCAAATTTCGGCCATTGGCTGTCATGGTCAAACTATCTTTCATCAACCAGATGGAGAGTATCGATTTTCAACGCAACTTGGTTCAGGTAGCTACTTAGCAGAGAAGACAAAAATAACTACTGTTACGGATTTTAGAAACAGAGATATGGCTGCAGGAGGACAAGGAGCCCCTCTCGTTCCCGCCTTCCACTTTGAGCTATTTAAAGACAAATCAAAAGACCGCCTTATCATCAATATCGGCGGTATAGCTAATTGCACTTGGATACCAACCAGTGGAGATATTATTGGATACGATATTGGTCCAGGAAATACTCTCATGGACTGTTGGATAAAAAAATATTGCAATAAAGCTTACGATAGTAACGGCGACTGGTCTGCAACGGGTACAGTGTCGAATTCATTACTGGAAGTATTACTTTCTGACCCATATTTTCACAAAGACTATCCAAAAAGTACTGGCAGGGAATATTTTAATTTAGACTGGATCAAATATCGAGCAGAACAGTTCATGAGTGACATTAAAATAGAAGATGTGCAAGCGACCCTAGTTGAACTCACTGCCTATACCATTGCAAAAACAATTAATCAGTTTAAACCTGAACAGACATTTTTTTGCGGTGGAGGGTTTCATAACCTTAGATTGATCTCAAGAATAAATGAATTAACTTCAACCACTAACAGTAGTACTGAAGAATTAGGACTAAAGCCAGATCTAGTTGAAGCAGCAGCATTTGGCTGGCTAGCAAAACGTTGTTTAGAAAAAAAGACGGGGACTTTAGCCTCAGTAACGGGCGCTAAACATTCAGTTATAGCAGGAGCTATTTATACGGCATAAGCAATCATTCATTACTATTGCTAATGATGATTACTGCTTCGCAACTGGTGTATAGTGAATTTCTCTTTCAGAATAATAGAGCTCTCCGGCTTCTCTGGCTCTAGTTGATTTAAATTTGCTCCTAGCAATGCTCAATACTACATTCGGTTGAATCTTTCGTTTAGCTATTATCCTTAAGTCACTGCATAATTCTTCACTTTCTTTATTGAGCATATCCTCTTGGTCATTGAGTATCTGTATTTCATTTTCAAGGAATTTAACAGTGTTTTTTATCTTATCAATATGAACATTTCGAGCATCTGTTATGGGTAACGCCATAAATTTACTGAGAGCATTACGC
>JBLHLI010000304.1:0-3771 GCA_047618765.1 Enterobacterales bacterium
CTTGATGCGCCTGGACCAAAAGAAGACATGCTGACACCCGGCTCATTCATTAATATTTCACCGAGGGTCCCTGCCCTTTTTAACATTAACTCCTCACCTTCCATGAGAATGGTAGGTGTCGCCATATCTAGTGAAGTATGTTCAAGGGGATTTGCTCGAACAACTATTTTATGGGTAGGTTCATCTTCAAGAGTAATCAAGATCTTTTGATTATTATTTGACTCAGTAATGTTAATTTCTTGTAGGAAGTGCGCCCTACTTCCTCCTTTAACATCAAAGGTGTACTGTCCAGGCTCTAAATCTAGGCTGAACTTACCGTTTGCATCTGTTTTGGTCTCAATGCCAAGCTCCCGTATTTTTAGAATAACGTTTGATAGTAGATTTCCATCCGAATTTTTAACTTCACCTTCAACAGCTTGTGCTGAAAGTGTGTGACCCCATAATGCAGCTGAGATAGCAGCAGATATTAATATTTTATTCATTATATAACTCCATATACAACAGACAGACAGCCCGTTGTTAAACCAATATTTTTGTATGTATAATCTTGAAAATTTAGCTATTGGTGGGCGGAGCTCGGGTATGGCGAGATGTTAAGATGTGTTTTGAAAATACATCATTTTGGTTGCTTTCAAAGAGAATAAAGACCTGTTTAAAGTCTATAATTATCTCAGAAGTAGAGGTGGGAAGTAGGTCATCTAAATGAGTAGCTTGAGTTAAACAGACATGGTTGGTTGATGAAAACCAATGTTCTTCACTAAATTCATGAGCAAGTACCGATGACTGAATGGTAAGCCAGGCCAGTAAAGTCAATAGAATTTTTAGTGATTTCAGGTTTAACATGTTGTTTATAAGGAGATCTCAAAGTAATGACAAAATTTTAATGGTTAACAGTCTGAAGTTTTAAATAAATTTAATCAAGTCTTTTGTCAATATATATAAAGATAAGATCTAACAAGTTATCAAACCTAAAAATCAAGTTAATATTAACTTTAAACTGCCATTTACTTTTCCCAAGACACAAAGGCCCTATTCTCAACATTCGATAATTCTCAACAGAGATCAATGCCTTCCCAGATTGAACAAATTATACACCTCAGCTTGGGCACTCAGGAACCTCTTACATTGCTCCATAAATTTGAACTCACGCATTCCTCGTTCCCTAACCCTAGTCGGTTGGTGCGAGAGTTCAGCTAGATTGTTGGCGTACTAAGATATATCATGAAGAACATCAGGGATAAGTTCTCGATCTGCCACTCGATAACTGAGATTGAAACGATGATAGAACCAGACTGCATATTGGATGATATCTGAGGGAAATCTCTACCGTTCGTCTATATTCATATCTGAACTGTGGATTTCTGGGATTTAACTTGTCAGTACCCTATCAAAGACGCTCAAAATTAACTAAATATGCAATAAATACAATATGCGCGATATTAATTAAATCTATCTTATGTTGTTTTAATGTAAGCGCAAACTAAGTAATGGATAAACTATTGAAAATAATACCGGTACTTTTTATAGCATCTTTGATTCTAATGATTACTTATGAGGATGCCCCCGTCATGGCAGCACAGACCAACTCGACCAAAACCATTTACCCAGCCCAAAACACTGACACATTTAGTGCAGGAATAAACTGGGAATTGGTTTGGTCTGATGAATTTGATAAACCAGAGCTCGATTTATCAAAATGGACCAGTCAGGTCATACTAAAACCATTTAATGAAGAGTGGCAAGACTACAATGGTGACCCTGAGAATGCCTATATAGACAATGGTCACCTAGTAATTAAAGCGATTCATCATGGCAATGAACACAAGCCTAGAAACTATACTTCTGCACGACTCAATACAGCTCAGAAAGACTCATGGAAGTACGGTAAATTTGCAGCAAGGATTCAATTGCCACACGGTCCCGGTGTTTGGCCTGCTTTTTGGATGCTAGGAGATAATATTGATGAAAATGGTGGGGATATGCCTTGGCCAGAATCGGGAGAAATAGATATTTTCGAACTGTATGGCTCAAAAGATGATGCTGTGATAGAGGCCAATATTCATTATGATGTCGATGGTCATAAGCAAATGGGAGCCAGACATTTCAAATTAACCCAAGGTAAATTTGCGGATAACTTTCATGTTTTTGAGCTCGAATGGAATAGTACCTCAATGACATGGCGTGTTGATGGAGAAACATTTCACACCATAGCGATAGATGAAAAGAATATGAATGAATTTCATCAGAAGTTTTTTATACTTTTAAATTTAGCTGTGGGTGGCACCCACTCCGGATCACCTGATGATACAACACCATTCCCTGCTCTTATGTATGTTGACTGGGTTAGAATATATCAATTAAAATAAGCTTAATTTATGAGTGAAGAAAATAGAATAAAGGTGTGGCAATGCGAACAACAAAACAACAATATAACAGTCATTTAAAACAATTTATTTCGGTAGCTCTATACGATGTTGGCAAGAGATATCAATTAGCTTGTCGCCTATTGTGCATGAGCCTAATATTAGTCTTAATTGCAGCCTGCTCAGCAGTTCCTATAGGAACGATTGAATTTGAGAATCGCTGCCTATGGGGATCTTCTCAGTTCGATATCTGTAAGTATGAAACTGATGCTGAAACTATCAATGCGATAATGAATGAGATGACGCTTGATGAAAAAATCGGCCAAATGACACAATCAGTTTGGCATAACAGCGTCACACCAGAAATCATTCAAGAGAAACAAATTGGCTCTATTATTCACACTGAAGGTGCAGTGCCAGGTCCAAAAATTGAAGATTGGATTGCCAATTTCAATAAATTTCAAAGGGCAGCTCTTGGTACAAGACTAGGTATCCCGTTATTGATCGGTGTTGATGCAGTTCATGGCCAAAATACCTTTGAAGGCGCTGTTATCTTCCCACACAACATTGGTATGGCTGCTAGTCGTAATTTCGACCTGATCAAACGTGCCGCAGAAATAACTGCTATTGAAGTAGCAGCAACCGGCTTCAATTGGACATTTTCTCCCTGTATAGCCATGCCTGAGCATGAACATTGGGGACGGGTCTATGAAGGCTACTCTGAAGATCCTGTACTCACCGCCCAGGCTGTAATCTCCTCCATTCAAGGACATCAGGGTGCGAGTCTGGGTGCCAGGAATACAATTGCTGCCACGGCTAAGCATTATCTCGCCGACGGAGGCACCACTGGCGGAGTGGAAGGTGGCAATGCAGTGGTATCAGATAAAGCTTTAATTGAGCGCTTCCTCCCTCCCTATAAAGCAGCAGTTGATGAAGGTATCGCTTCGATTATGGTAGGATTTAATTCGGTTAACGACATCAATATGCATCAACATACCTATCTTGTTAGAGATGTTCTCAAGGGACAGTTAGGCTTTCAAGGTGTGGTACTTACGGATTGGCTTGGGGGCACTCGATTTGGTGCACCGCATACAGTGATTAATGCCGGTATTGATATTGCAATGCAACCCGGAAATCATGATGAGTTCATGTCACAGCTTAAGGTTTCAGTATTAGATGGCACAGTCAGTCAAGCACGAATTGATGATGCTGTTCAGCGCATTTTGACCCTGAAATTTAAATTAGGTTTGTTTAAAGATCCATTAGTAAAACAAGAATTTGCCCAACTAGTTGGCTCTAAGGAACATCGAGATATAGCACGACAATCGGTTCGAGAATCACTGGTTTTACTTAAATCAAATGATAATATTCTGCCACTAAAAGAAAATGAAGCAATAGCCGTTGTTGG
>JBLHLI010000305.1:0-3762 GCA_047618765.1 Enterobacterales bacterium
GCCAGGTTTACTTATTGTACCAAGAAGTGAACGAGGAGATGGCTTTGTAGCGAGCGTAACTGAAAAATTTAACAGTGGTGCAATGGCGACGTTATTATCTGAATCAGCGGCTAGTAATATTGCAAACACACTTGAACAATTAACAAAGGCTGGTGGCGCGTTACTAACCAATAAAACGGACTCTTCAGGCAAGCGTTTTTGTCATAACAATGCCTTAGTTTCAATTGATGGAAATCGTTTTATTAATGATAGTGAGACGTTTCAAAATGAAATGTTTGGTAATGCCTCCTTAATCATTCGAAGCAATTCTACCGAACAATCTAAAACGATTATTGAACAGTTTGAAGGTAATTTAACGGGCTGTATTTATTCAAGTACAGAGGGTAGTGATGATGCTGACTACGATCAACTTGAACCATTACTTCGGTCAAAAGTTGGTCGAGTCATTAATGATAAAATGCCAACAGGTGTTGCTGTTTCAAGTGCAATGAATCATGGTGGACCTTATCCATCGAGTGGTCATCCTGGTTTTACTGCAGTAGGATTACCAGCAGCTATTAAACGTTTTGGTGCACTCAAATGTTTTGATGGCGTTCGGGCTCATCGTTTACCTGATGTTTTAGCTGATACTAATCCATCAGAGACTATCTGGCGTTTGGTCGATGGTGATTGGACCACTAAAAATATATAATTAGGTCTTTCTAAGACACAATAACTCTGTAATCGAATTATTACGGAGTTTGAAATGGAAACGTTTATGTCTGATCAAAATCCACTGCAAATCATTGACTCGCATACTGGAGGTGAACCTACTCGAACTATAGTGAGTGGCGGCCCAGACTTGGGAAAAGGTAGTATGGCTGAGCGAAAAACAATATTCGCTAGTGACTTTGATCACCTTAGACGCAGTTTAATTTTAGAACCAAGAGGCTCTTCTGTCATGGTCGGGGCTCTGCTTTGCGAGCCAGTTGATCCGGAAAATACTGCCGGTGTTATCTTTTTTAATAATGCCGCTTATCTGGGTATGTGTGGGCATGGCACTATCGGCTTAGTGGTTACTTTATATCATCTGGGAAAAATTGATTTAGGTACTCATATTATAGAAACCTGCGTGGGTAATGTGAAGGTAGAATTATTATCTGCCACGAAGGCTCGAGTTGAAAATGTGGCAAGCTACCGTTTTGCCAAAGCAGTTACTCTTGAGGTTGATAGTATAGGCAAAGTTACCGGAGATATTGCCTGGGGGGGTAATTGGTTTTTCTTAATCAAAGAACATGGTCAATTATTGTCATTAGACAATACACCACAGCTTTTAAACTATGCCAGTAAAGTCCTAAATACACTCGATAAAAATAATATAAGAGCTGCTAATGGAGAGCTTATTGATCACGTTGAATTATTTGCAGAACCCGATGATATCAATGTAGCCGATAGTAAAAACTTTGTACTCTGCCCCGGCCATGAATATGATCGCTCACCTTGTGGAACAGGTACCTCAGCAAAACTTGCTTGTCTATATGAAGACAAAGAAATAGTGCAGAATCAACTGTGGAAACAACAAAGTATCATCGGCAGTATTTTTGAAGGGTACGTGAAAATAGTCAATGAGGAAATTATTCCGGTTATAACTGGAGATGCTTTTGTAACCTTAAAATCCACAGTTATTCGCCAGCATGATGACCCTTTTAAAGATGGCTTTTAGCCGTTAGGCGATAGATCATTTTGTAATGTTAGTAATGGGGTCTAGTAGTAATGGGGTCAGATCAACTTGAATAGGGTCAGAATTCATTCTGACCCCATTATTTCACCATTATTTCAAGTTGATCTGACCCCATTATTTCCAAGTTGATCTGACCCCATTATTTTATTATTTGATCATCATCTGGATCTTCATCATCTGGATCTTCATCTTCGACTTCCTCATCCTCATCGTCGTCATCGTCGATAATGTCAGGGGTTACCACATCGACTACATCAATTACTCCACCCACGACAGTAGTTGTTGCAACTGCAGCAACTGTAAGAACCGTGCATCCAGATAAGTTGATTAGAAGAGCTATGGAAAAGCAGATGGAAATGAAGCGCATAATGAGTAACCTAATATAATTTTATAATGATAACTAACTACAGCACATAGTATCTTCGTTGTGCAAGTAATAGTTGTCGGGTCTTAGGGTATGATACCAGAGAAGGTATACCGTTTTATTGAATATAGTGATAGCCTTATAGCAACTTAAATATCATGTCTATGGAGATTTCTCTGTGAGAATATCAAATCAAAAATTACTATTGCTAGCTGCTTTTTTATTAGTCTCAATACAATCGAGTCTATCATTAGCCGATGATGCCCTTAATAAAGCCAATAAATTGCTGAAAGAAACTCCTATTGCCGATGGTCATAATGACTTACCTTGGGTTATTCGTGCTGAATTTAATGGTGATGTTGAAGGTTATGATATTTCTGTTATTACAAAATCTGATACCGATATTCCACGTCTAAAAAAAGGTAAGGTAGGCACTCAGTTTTGGTCAGTCTATGTTCCTAGTTCGGTTTCTCCCCTAGATGCTATCCGTATTCAACTTGAACAAATTGATATCGCTCATCGTGTCATTAATAAATATTCAGATGACTTCAAGTTTGCTGACAGTGTAGAGGGTATTACCAAAGCGGCTCAAGAAAACAAGATTGCCTCTTTACTCGGTATCGAGGGTGGGCATACCATTGTAAATTCACTGGGTGTTCTGCGCAGTTTCTATAACTCGGGAGTTCGCTATATGACTCTCACACACTTCAATTCTAATGATTGGGCCGATTCGGCTACCGACACAGCTAAAAATGGTGGTTTATCTAAGTTTGGTGAAGAAGTAGTCCGAGAAATGAATCGATTGGGCATGATTGTAGATTTGTCGCATGTCTCAACTGATACCATGAATGATGCTCTTGATGTGACTAAGTCACCGGTCATATTTTCCCATTCGTCAGCTCAAGCTCTCACAGATCACAGCCGCAACGTACCCGACCAAGTACTTAAACGACTCTCTACCAATGGTGGTGTTGTGATGGTGACTTTTATCCCTGATTTTGTAAGTCAGGCGCGTAAAATATGGGCAGATGGCTTAATCCCCTTATGGAAGGATGTGACTACTGATGAAGAATATGAAGAAATAGAGACGGCTTATCGAGTAAAGCATGGTACACCTCCTCTCGCACACTTGACTGATGTGGCTGATCATATTGATCATGTTGCTAAAGTTGCAGGTTACGATCATGTAGGTATTGGTGGTGATTTTTATGGTGCCAAAGGTGATAATCTTGTTACTGGTCTAGAAGATGTATCTAAATATCCCGAACTGTTCGCAGAATTAATTCGTCGCGGCTGGAGTGATGAGAATCTCGCTAAATTAGCACAGGGCAATTTAATGCGTGTATTTAAAGGCGTCGAAAAAAGCAGTCTTGAACTAAGAAAAACAACTGCTGCTTCACTAAAAACTCTTGCTGAGCTTGATACTAAAGATAAGTAAGCTAAAAAACTTATGATAAATTGCAGAGTAGTCTGGATGCATAGAGAATAATAACAAAATTTTTCTTAATAGCTTCTATCTCCATTTTGCCCAGGGATCTTCTTTATCAGCTTTGTCCGCTGTACCAGAGTTATCATCATTACCAGTATTCTCATTAGTTTGACTATTAGAATACCTGTTACTTCGTTGTGGACCATTACTCTTTCCTGAGCCAGAACCTGACCGAGAACCTGACCGAGA
>JBLHLI010000306.1:0-3756 GCA_047618765.1 Enterobacterales bacterium
CGATAGGAGTATCGATTGAAAAATTAGTCGCAGCCATTGATACGCCTAATAACCACCAGGGCATAGTTCGGCCACCAATAAAAAAATCTTCTACGGAGTTAGAAGCTTTTTTTGTAAAATAGATACCGATTAAAAAGATAACGATTAGATACATTAAAATGATTGCATAATCTATGGTTTCAAGATGACTCATTTAGTTTATTCTTCTTGTTTATTTAAAGTATTAGTTATAACTGACCATCACTCGATATAGCAGCAATTTCTTCCATTACCTCTTCATTATTATAACGATTAGGATGAAAATATTTTGCATAACTCGGCAATTCAGCATCATTCATATAGTCTGCACAAAGTTCCCCGGCACTGCATCCTGACATGGTGCCATAGCCCGAAAGAGCTCCCACTATATACAAGCCCTTGGTTTGCAGAGGTCCAATAATTGGCCAGTTTTCTTTTGTGCGAGTGTAATATCCCGAAAAATGTACAATAGGTGTAGGCATATTGTCGATATATTGTTTAAGTGCAGGTATAAAACGGCTGGCTCCTCGAATCACAATATCAGCAAATTCTGCTTTGGTGGTTGTTTCCCACTGAGGATCTTCAGCGGTTCTATTAAATGCCCATCCCAGCTTAATTTGGTTTCGTCCTTCAGGCTTTATATGAAGTCCCGGTGGATATTCAGCTAATAGATGAGCATATTCTTCATCTTGTGCAATCATGTCCTTTTCTTCGTCAGTCCAATTTAAATATTGGTTATCGGCGTAAATTGAAAAAGGCATATCACGGGGTACTGCGCCCTTGGGATCAGGGATAATAAATTTATGTTGTAGATAGTTTTCAACCGGTAAATCGATATCAAGCATCTGGGCAAGTTTAGCGATAAAAGGACCAGCAGCTAATATTAATTCTGAACATTGCAATTGTTCAGTAGCACCTTGCTGTTCATCCTTAATTGTCACAATGTAGTCGTCATCCTTGTTTTGTTTGATGTCTTCAATCAAAGCTTGTTTGAAAATTACATCGGCTTTTTTAGCTTTAGCAAGCATCAATGTACCAAGAGCATTAACATCAAGAACTCCAGCACGTTTTACATTGACAACTTGACTGATTGAGTCATCCAAATAGGGCTTTTGGATTTTCAATTCATCCTTATCAACTAGCCGCTGTAGATAGTCAGACATATCGATATTGTCATTATAAGATGATGGAAAAATGTCAGCATTATTAGCACTAATAAAGTCATAACCAATTTCATGCATTTCAAATATATTACCATCTTCGCCGGCAATCAATTCATCCATTAAATCTAAACTATGGGTGGTGAATTCTGTCATACAGGCCTGTGGCCAATAGTCCCGATAGTTTTCACCAGACTTGCTAGTAGTTAGTGAAAGAGGGAGAAGTCTGTCAATTAATACGATGTTCTTTTTTCCGTACTTAACACTTAAATAATAGGCCGTAGCGATACCTGCGATACCCGCTCCGCAGATGATAGTTTGGGTTTCCATTGACTCTTTTCCAAGATGATTTAGTTTCAAAGTGAACCAAGATTGTATGCTTATAGTTGTATGAAGGAAATAATAGTCGTTCTAGATTTTAAAATAACTTCATTATTGTCGCAGGTTTAATTAAACTGTCATCTAACTACTATAGAATACCAATTCGCTCATGAAACATAATGATGAGTTCATGATTTAATTAGTATGAGCAACAAATTGAAGAGATAAAAAATGATGTTTAAAATTGGTATAAATGGTTTGGGCCGTATGGGTCGTCTTTTCCTTAGGTTGGCTTATGATTTACCTAATATTGAGATAATTCAAATTAACGATCCTGGTGGAGATGCTAAAACCTTTGCTCATCTGCTTAATTATGATTCCATTCATGGTAAATGGCATCATAAGGCCTCTGCTGATACTCACTCAGGCACTAACCATGAACTTATCCAAATCGAAAATAGTTCAATTAACTTTACTCAAAATAACAAACTCAGTGATACCAATTGGTCAGACTGCGATATAGTCATTGAAGCTTCTGGAAAAAATAAAAGTAAAGATTCCTTAGAAGAATATATTACTCAGGGTGTTAAAAGGGTGGTCGTAACCTCTCCAATAAAAGAAGACGGTGTACTAAATATAGTAATGGGTGTTAATCAGCATCTGTATAACAAAGCGTTACATCCTTTTGTGACTGCCGCCTCTTGCACAACAAATTGTTTGGCCCCTGTGGTTAAAGTAATTCATGAAAATTTAGGCATTAAACATGGTTCTATGACCACCATTCATGACATAACCAATACACAGTCGATTCTTGATCAGCCCCATAAAGATCTTAGACGAGCAAGAGCTTGCGGCATGAGTTTAATTCCAACAACTACAGGTTCAGCAACCGCCATTACTCACATATTTCCAGAGCTTAAAGGTAAACTTAACGGTCATGCAATCAGAGTTCCTTTAGCCAATGCCTCTCTAACTGATTGTGTATTTGAAGTTGCTAGAGCCACGACTACAGAGGAGGTCAATCAATTACTCAAAGAGGCTTCTGAAAATGAACTCAAGGATATTTTGGGCTATGAAGAGCAACCTCTTGTCTCTATAGACTATCGAACTGATCCCCGCTCAAGCATTGTCGATGCATTATCAACGATGGTCATTAATGGAACTCAAGTGAAGCTATATCTCTGGTATGACAACGAATGGGGTTATATTAACCGTGTCGTTGAATTGATGCAGATGGTCATTAGTCAAGACGAACACTAGCCAAGAAAATGTTTAGCATAGTTAAAAACCTATCAACGGAAGTTAAACAATACCTATTAATTACTGGTAATTACTGGGCCTTCACTCTTACTGACGGTGCCCTTAGAATGCTGGTGATTTTATATTTTCATCAATTGGGTTACACACCACTTGAAATTGCCATGCTATTCCTTTTCTATGAATTTTTTGGTGTGGTCACAAATTTAATCGGTGGTTGGTTGGGAGCTCGTCTTGGTCTCAACAAAACCATGAACATAGGACTATTTCTTCAAGTTGTCGCTCTTTCGATGCTATTAGTGCCTACTTCAATGCTGAGTATTATCTGGGTCATGGCAGCCCAAGCATTGTCTGGAATAGCAAAAGATCTCAATAAGATGAGTGCTAAAAGTTCGATAAAATCCTTAGTAGTAGCCGATCAGCAAGGACAACTTTACCAATGGGTTGCCCTATTAACTGGTTCTAAAAATACCTTAAAGGGCATAGGATTTTTTCTCGGTGGACTTTTATTAACCCTAATCGGATTCAAAGGTGCTATCGCATCAATGGCAATTGCTTTATTTCTAGTTTGGGTAATAAGTATGCTCAACCTTAAAAGAGATTTAGGTAAAGCTAAGAATAAACCTAAGTTCAGTGAAATATTGTCTAAAAGTCCTTCG
Source organism: Enterobacterales bacterium (assembly GCA_047618765.1). Classification (GTDB taxonomy): domain Bacteria; phylum Pseudomonadota; class Gammaproteobacteria; order Enterobacterales. The sequence goes on from JBLHLI010000306.1 coordinate 3,416, forward strand.
ATTAATTACCTCTCAGCAGCAAGATTATTTCTTTTTGCTTCGAGAGATGTTTGGTTTGTTGTCGCCCTACCAGTATTTTTATCAACTCAATTACAGTGGAGCCACTCAAAAATTGGTGGATTCATTGCACTTTGGATCATAGGTTATGGCATTGTTCAAAGCTTAGCTCCAAAATTTACAGGTAAAGATTCTGCAACAGTTCCTGACGGTAGAACTATTGCACTCTGGGCCTTTGCTCTCAGTGGCATACCTGCTCTGATCGCCCTAGCTATGCATTTTAATATCAATCAAGAAGCCATTATCGTTATTGGATTACTTATTTTTGGAGGGCTCTTTGCCAT
>JBLHLI010000307.1:0-3753 GCA_047618765.1 Enterobacterales bacterium
AATAGGCTCATTATAAATTATCAACAGAGGTACTTTTATTAAACAATAAAAGTACCTTCATCCTCAGATTCTTTCTTCCCAGATTCAACATTAAAGACTGATCTATAAGTACAATATTGACTAATATTGATTATCACTAGAATTAACGGTAATCCTATGACTGAGAACATAGCAATTAATATCATTGGCATTATAACTAGACCATAGATTAGAAATGCTAGCAGATTTGTATTACAAGCCTTAAAGCTCAACAACATAGCTCTAAGAGGCGGTGTTTGATGGAAGAAGACTAAAGCAGGTGCGAACCAACTTGCCATAAAAAGTGGCGTTGATAGCGCTAAGGTTACTAATAAGGCTTTAAGTATATACGCTAGTTGTTCCGGAGACTCTGCTAACAACAATTGCAATTCTTCATGACTAAGTTCACTCATTGCAATAACTTGTGACTCATCAATGAAATTACTTAAGGTAAGGCTGAACACCATTCCCAGTAAAAAAGAAAACATTAAATATAATAAGCCTAATCTAAATAAGTTTCTTAGTTGTATTTTAAAACCAATGAACAGATGTTCGAGCTTTAATTTAACACCAGTATCAACAACTTTAGCTCCGTAAATAAAGCCAGCCGTAAAAGTTGCCGATAATAGAGCGGGGAGTAATATAAGATAAGAACTCATAATAAAAGCTATATTTATGAAGAAAGTTACAATCCACATAATTAACCAAGTACTTGGACTTTTAGAAAATATACTGAAGCTCTGGGCAATCCATTTTAACCCTGCATTAGCGGGCAATTGCATTATTTTCGGCTCATTAGGCTCTAATTCATTGTCAGAAGAGCTATTAGATGCTGTCATATCAGTTAATACTCAGTGTTCTTGTTTTTAAAAAAGCAAATCATAAGATATCGTGACCTATTAGACAATCCTTTTTAAATTCCATTTGATAAAACGGAGCAAACAGAACTCTCTCTAATGAGTTCATCAAGCCCTCTACCTCTATATCCTCTAAGACCTTGAAGTCCACCAGTATGAATCATCATAATCTGACTTCCTTTGTTATAGAGTCCTTGTTCAATATGCCGATACAAAGCGAAGAGTGTTTTTCCAGTGTAAATAGGCTCAGTAATTAGAGTAGTTCGTTCATACAACTCATTCATAAAGGTTACAAGTTCATCATTGATTTTTGCAAAACCACCAAAATGAAAATCTTGGTAAATTTCCCAATTATGCTTTCGATTAATACCCTCCTCTGATATTAATCTACGCACATTATCGACTAAACTATTGCCTGCTTTTAAAGCTGCAATTCCTACAAGTTTAGTTTGAGAGTGTTCCGCTAAACCCAGACTCAATCCCGCTAATGTTGTTGCTGTTCCACAGGGGACATAAATCGCATCAAATTGTCGTTTCTCTTCTGACAATATTTCAGCGACACCCGCTAAAGCATCTTTTGTAGCCCCTCCCTCCGGTATGAGCATGTGCTCACTCCATTGCTGCATATAAGGATGTAGAGGCAATATCCCTTGATCTGTATGAGCCCTAAATTCTCTATAATTACTTCTTGAAACATAATGAATATCTGCCCCAGATTGAATAATATCCTTCAAGGTATCACTAAGATTAGCTGGTTTTTCTCCACGAATAATGGCAACAAAAGGAATATTGTAAAGATTAGTTAGTTGAGATAAGGCATGTAAATGATTAGACCAAGGTCCTCCAAAACTAACAATTCCTTTATAGTTTGATTCACTGTAATGACTGAGAGCATATTTTAACTTACGAAATTTATTACCCGAAACACGTTCATCAATAAGATCATCTCTTTTTATAAAAAGATTAATATCGAATTTTTTTAGCCAAGGATCATCGAGCTGTAACAGAGGGCTATTAGGAAGAAAAGTACTTATCGCCTGAATGTTATCGGGGAGCATTATAGTTTGTATCTAAGTAACAATTTAAACTGATTAATTTTCATTTAATGACTTTCACAATCAAAACTTCGCTAGAGTGTATCATACTTTTTATGGCTCAATAACCAGAAAAGAGCAGCGCTATAACAGTTTTTTTTTCTGTTATACTGTGTCGATATATAAGAATGTTAGTTTCAAATCAGAGAGAATTATGGCCAAAATACTAGTAGTAGATGACTCGTCTTCAATGAGACAAATGATTAAGTTTTCCCTACAAAGTGCGGGGCACACTGTTACTGAAGCTGGAGATGGCAAAGCTGGTCTGCTTGTTGTACAAAATGGTCAGTTTGATTTAATTCTAACTGATCTCAATATGCCAATAATGAATGGCTTTGAGTTTTCTAAAGAAGTAAGAAAACTATCGAACTTTAAATATACACCAATTCTAATGTTAACCACTGAGTCTGACAGTGGTAAGAAAAGGCTAGGCAAAGCAGCTGGAGTTACAGGTTGGATAGTTAAACCATTTAAACCTGAAAAACTATTAGCTACTGTTAATAAATTAGCCTAATAACATAATCCATTTCTAGAAAGATACTTTCAAAAAAGCATAAGCATTAATTTGAAATTAATGTGGCACAGAATTTTGAACGCTCTCAATTTATATACAAAAAAAGTTCACAAATAGGATTAACTTTATTTGTGAACTTTTTTAATATTACTTATAAATTGTAGAGTTAATTCAATAAACCATACAAAACCATTCTAGGTTGCATCTTAAAATGGAATATCATCATCAAAACTACTGTCAACTGGCGCAGCTTGAGTTTGAGGAGCCGCTGCTGGTGTAGGCTTTGGGGCAGCAGCTGGCTTATTATAGTTTGAAGCACCACCGCCAGAATCTTGTCCACCTCTAGAATCTAACATTTGCATTTCATTGGCTACAATTTCAGTGGTATAACGATCTGTACCATCCTGACCCTGCCACTTACGTGTCTGTAATTTGCCCTCAATATATACTTTAGAGCCTTTTTTCAGGTACTCGCCAGCTATTTCACCAAGACGTCTAAACATAACAACACGATGCCATTCTGTTTTTTCGCGGTTCTCACCTGTTGCTTTATCTTTCCATGTCTCACTTGTAGCAAGGGTCACATTAACAACAGCATCACCATTGGGCATATATTTTACGTCGGGATCTTGGCCTAGATTTCCGACCACAATGACTTTGTTTACGCCTCGACTAGCCATACTTTACTCCTGTTTAATTTTTATCTGATTGATGTGCATAGGATAACATCTTATTGATAAAAGAGTCATCTTAGAATCTTCAATCCTTGTGAGAAATTGTATTATATTGACCTAATATACTGGCCTAAATACAGATGAAAAAATTGGATTGTTCTAGATAAAGGTTATTTCTTATTTAAGCACTGGTTTCATAGAAATAACAGTGATAAACCATAAAACAGAAAAACCTGCTAGACAAAGGAAAATCATTTGAGTTTCGCCATACTGAAGAATTATCCCAGCTATAGCTCCACCTAAAAAGGCCCCGCTAAACTGACTAGTGGAATAAACACCCATTGCAGTACCTCGACTTTCTGTTGTACAGAGTCTAGAAACTAAAGCTGGAAGGCTTGCTTCCAGAAAATTAAAGCTGATAAAAAATAACGCAAGACCAATAATTATACCCGTTAGATTACCTACCAACCCCATCACAAGATTTGCGATAATTAACATTCCCACTGAAACAAAAAAACCAATTTTGTGGGCTTTATATTTTTCAACCAAGACTAAACCCGGCAACATAATAATAAAACTACCTAATAGTAATACTA
>JBLHLI010000308.1:0-3740 GCA_047618765.1 Enterobacterales bacterium
TAGGAGTTTTTGTTTCCTTACCAGTACCCAACGTAAATATTATTGAAGTCAGTGAAATTCATATGGTGCTCAGCCTAGCCGAAGATGAAACTGCATCTGCAGTATGTCAGGGATTTATTGGCCGCGGAATCGCTGGTGAAGCTATTCTTATTTTCAATGACGCTGGCATAGAAAGCATTGCCGAGCTAATGGAACATACCGGTGATATTGACGACTGCATTGAACGCGAACTGGTTATGGATATTTCAAATATTTTAATTGGTGCCTGCTTAAATGGAATAGGCAAACAACTTAATATTAATTTCAGCCAGGGACATCCGCTAATCCTCGGACAACACCGTAAAGTCTCTAGTATGATTAAGGCTAACTCTAATCGATGGAATAAAACATTGGCCATTGAAGTCAACTATACCATAACGGGTGCTAACATCACCTGTGATCTATTGTTGTTGTTTACTGAAGATTCACTTGAAACATTAAATTCTCTCGTTAGCTATCTATTGGATGATGAATAATATGAATAACGCAATAGATGATATGACTGAGTTTCATTGGATGATGGACATGATCCAATCCATCGATGTTGGTTTAATCGTTATGGACAAGAATTATAAGATCACTGTTTGGAACACCTTTATGGAAAATCACAGCGATATATCGTCAGATTATTCTCGTTCAAAGGTTATGTTTGATTTATTTCCTGAGATACCAATGGAATGGATTAAAAAGAAAATAGACACCGTATTTAAACTAGATAATAGGGCCTTTAGTACTTGGGAACAACGACCTTATCTGTTTAAATTTTCTAATTATCACCCTATAACAGGTAGTGGTACCTATATGTACCAAAATATATCTGTCATCCCATTAAAATCAATTACCGGTACGGTTGATCATGTATGTCTCATTATTTATGACGTGACGAATATCGCCAGTCAGCGTAAAGAATTACATAATGCGAATGTTCAACTTGAAGAGTTATCTCGTATTGACGCTTTAACTGGTTTAAACAATAGGGGTTATTGGGAAGAATGTCTGGACCTTGAGTACCGCCGTTTTCAACGCAATCAAGTACCTAGAACTTTGGTCATATTTGATATTGATCATTTTAAAAAAGTTAATGATACCTATGGTCATACAGCTGGTGATCAGGTCATTCAAGAAGTATCAGCTGCTCTTAAAAAGAATCAAAGAGATACCGATTTTTCTGGACGATATGGCGGAGAAGAATTCGTTATAATACTCACCAATGTCACCGAGAGAAGTGCACGTATATTTACAGAAAGATTACGCTGTTATATTGAAAAAATGCTCGTAAAATACAATGAACATGAAATATCAGTTACTGTAAGTGTAGGTTTAGCTGAGATAACAGCAGATTGTAAAACTACAAAAGAATGGTTAGAAAGGGCAGATAAAGCTCTTTATAGCGCTAAAGAAAATGGTCGTAATAAAAGTGTTTTATATTCGAATTTAGGATGAAATTCTTAAGCTACATTAAAGTTATCTAGATAGTCACTTTTAATAAGGTGATTATTAAATCGTAATTCTTCAATGCTGCATTCGATGAAAGGCGTTGGATGGCAAAGATAAACATTCACTTCTTTCAGATAATTGGTCTCCGGTTCAGAAGTTCCTGATAACAATATAGCTTCTTTTTTAGTACGTATTGTGATGCTATCAATAATTTCCCAATGCTCACCATCTCGATCCGTGTATTCAATTAGAAGCATCGATGGGAGTTGATCAGTATTTTTAAGTTTTAGCCAAGCAGCAATTTCAAAATGAGGATGAGCGGTACGATCAGAAACATCAATATCACGACGATCAAGATGCATCAATAATATAGAATGCATGCTCTCTTTAGGGCTTGGTACTTTTTTGCTATCCCAGACCATCTGTTAACCTATCCATATTCAATGTTAATTTAAAACTATTTAACAATAATCACCTAATTTACTCTATAACTATAGCTCATTTCCATGTTATTTCTGTGCTTAACATCACAACTGTACAAGTTTTGAGATATATACTGCTTATCTGAATACCATTATATAACGTTATTGATTAAAATAAAACCCAATAAAAAACCGACAGTTTTAAAGCTGCCGGCTCAGATCTTAGTTAGATGACGTTCTAAGCAGAATTTGTAGCTGTGCTACTAGTAGTAACTTCTTCTTCATCATCATCTGATGGAAGTGCTTCCCAGTAACGAGATTTTAATCCGAACAGAACAATTATGATGCCAATGCCAATACTGAACAGGCTAATTTGAATGTATAGTTGAGGTATCTGTTCAACATTATTCGGATCATAATTACCAGCTAATAAGCCGGAAATAATATTACCAATAGAGTATGTGAGAACGAATATACCCATCATTTGACCAGCAAAACGCTTTGGAGACAATTTACTCACAGCACTCAGAGCAACCGGGCTTAAGCATAATTCGCCCACTGTGTGCAAAAAGTAGGTGGTTATTAACCAGTAAGGGGCAACTTTCAAACCTTGGGCTGCATATTGCGCCGCAAAAAACATCACAATAAAACCACTGGCCATTATCATTAAACCAACAGCACATTTGATGCCATAGGAAGGTGTTACTAATCTTTGGCCTAAGTTTATCCAAAGTGCTGCAAAAAATGGTGTTAGCAAAATAATAAACATTGCATTAGAGAACTGGAACCAGGCAATAGGTATCTCAAAAGAACCAATCACTCGGTCGGTATAATCTCTAGCAAATAAATTCAACGAAGAACCTGCTTGCTCAAATCCAGACCAAAAGAACGCTGAAGCTAAGCAAATCAATAATAATGCTAGCAGGCGTTTCTTCTCATTTGGCGATAATGAACCAAAGAAGTAGATAAACCCATAATACAATCCAAAAACTAAGGTAAATATTATCGCTACGTTTTTCGCTAATGCTAGAGGATTTATAACTATTGTTCCTTGAAATGTCAAAAAGGTAACAATCGCAATTACAGCTAAAACTGCATAAATAACCATCCAACTTCTCTTTTGGCCTTCAGGTGATAGAGGAGAAGCGGGTTCTGCGCCCACACCTTCTAACTTAGGCATAGTAATTTTGTATTGAATAAGTCCTATTGCCATTCCAATTGCTGCTGCACCAAAAGCATAATGCCAACCCCAGTTTTCTGATAGATACCCTGAAAGCAAATAACCGAAAAATGAACCTAGGTTAATACCCATATAATATACAGCGTAGCCACTATCACGACGGGTGTCTTTGTCACTATAAAGTTGACCAACCATGGCGCTAATGTTTGGTTTTAATAGGCCTGTTCCTAAAATAACAAGAATTAAGCCGATGAAAAATGTTTTATCATTTGGAATGGCTAGGACAATATGTCCACACATAATGATGATGCCACCATACCAAACTGCTTTTTGACCACCAATTAAGCGATCGGCGATCCAACCACCAGGAAGCCCCATAAAGTAAACTGTGCCTGTATAAAGGCCGTAAATAGCAGTAGCAGAGACAACCGTTAAGGCTAATCCACCCTCTTGTAGAGTTGCTGTCATAAAGAGTACAAGTAGAACCCTCATGCCGTAATAACTCATTCTTTCCCACATTTCGGTAAAAAAGAGCGTTTTTAGGCCTTCAGGATGAGCGGAAAAAAGTCCCGTCTTAGTCATTTAATTATTCCTTATAAAAATATTTTATTATTATCCCCACTGTTATACCTTTGCTGATAGCTAAAGGCAAGGCTGTAGGT
>JBLHLI010000309.1:0-3721 GCA_047618765.1 Enterobacterales bacterium
AATTCTTCCCTGGAAAAAAGAAGATGATGTCACTTATATAACTACCTGCGATCCAACACCAGATACAATGATATTTATCAAATCACACTTTGGAGAACAGGTTGATTTTGTTGTTACATCCAAGTTTGATTTGATGTGGCTATTACAAAATAATGCGTCAGAATATTATCAATCTGAAGAGGCTAATAATTTAAACGAAAAGTCAGACGGTAATTCAGACGATAAAAAGGTACATTTAGAGAATAAGCTCCGAATTGGCGAGCATTTGGTTTTACAGGGGTTGATCTCAGAAGAACAACTTCAGCAAGCTATTGAACTTCAAAAGCAATGGGGCTCTAGATTAGGAGATATTATCCTAGCTAAAGGCTGGATTAAAGCCTATCAATTCTATGAAGCACTATCCAAACACTATCAGCGACCTTTCGTAAATTTCACAGATGAGCCAATGGATGAATCTTTATTTGATTTAAAGCAAATTGATGGCTACTTACAGTACAATATCCTTCCCTGGCGTGAACGAAATGGCACCACCTATGTGGCACTTTATAATCCCACACCTGAGGCAATTGAGTTTGCTGTAAGTCTTTATGGCGAGAATGTTGATTTTGTTGTTACATCCAAATTTGATATTATGTGGAAGTTGCAAGATTTAGCTGATGAGCATTTCAGTGATATAGCGGTGAATGGTCTAGCTGAACGTTTACCTGAGCAATCTGCTCTTGAAGTATTTACTCGTAGACAACTACTCTGGTTCGCTGGATTATGTTACTTGTTTGTCATGCTGGTCACAATTTGGCCTATAGAAACCTTAAGTATGATGAATCTTTTGGTTGCCGTTTTTCTTTTATGTAACTTTGGACTTCGCTGGGTTTTAACTTGGGTAGGTGGCGATGAAAAAGTTGACTTGAAAGTCACCGACCATATGGTGTCACTCTTAGAAGATCATGAATTGCCAATCTATACAGTATTGGTCCCCATGTACAAAGAACCCGATACATTACCCATACTATCAGCAGCTTTACGTGATTTGGATTATCCTCTCTCTAAATTGGATATCAAACTGGTACTAGAGGCGGATGATAAAGAAACGATTCAAGCAGCAAAAGATTTAGGGCTAGAATCAATATTTGAAATTATTCGTGTCCCTGTTTCATCTCCAAAAACCAAGCCTAAAGCGTGTAACTATGCCCTGACCTTTAGTCGAGGCGAGCTCGTTACAATTTATGATGCTGAAGATAAACCTGAACCCGATCAGCTCAAGAAAGCAGTGATTGCATTTCGTCAAGCAACTGATGATACGGTTTGCATTCAGGCACGTTTGAATTATTTTAATGCGAATGAAAACTGGTTAACGAGAATGTTTACCTTAGAGTATTCTCTCTGGTTCGATTTCTATCTTCCCGCCCTAGAAAAATTAAAAATCCCTATTCCTCTGGGTGGCACTTCTAACCATTTCAAAATGGATGTGTTGCGAGAAGTGCATGCTTGGGATCCCTATAATGTAACTGAAGATGCAGACTTAGGTGTTCGAATAACTCAACTGGGCTATCGAGTTGGAGTGGTAAACTCGACTACCTATGAGGAAGCTAATACACAATTTGGAAATTGGATCCGACAACGGTCACGGTGGATAAAAGGCTATATGCAGACTTATCTTGTGCATATGCGAAAACCCATAGAACTTTATCGTTCTTTGGGTCCTGTTGGATTCTGGGGTTTCCAGTTTTTTGTTGGCGGTACTATTGTTAGTACTCTACTACCTCCGTTTCTTTATGGCATGTTCTTTTTCTGGCTAATTACCGGGTCGAGTGCACTCAATGATATTTTTCCGCCATCAGTTCTATATATTAGCCTTATCAATATGTTAATTGGTAACGGATTTTTCATTTATATTTCGGGATTAGGAGCATTTAAAAGACAAAATTATAAACTCATTGCCTATTCTATTACCGCACCTTTTTACTGGTTGCTAATGTCGGTTGCGGCCTACAAGGGATTATGGCAGTTGATTTACAATCCCTTCTATTGGGAAAAGACTGTGCACGGTATTAGTCGATTCAAACATGATGAATTAGAACCAGATAAAAATGAGATTAATCAGTGATGAAGATACGTATTGCAAGTCAAACAATTCTCTTGTTATTTGCCTTATTTATGGTCGTCTTAGCTGTTTTAAGCATTTGGGCACTGCAACATAATTATCTCAATGACAACGCTATGTTGAGATGGTCACAAGTTATCACGACTCTTTCTGCCCCAGATGTACGAGTAGAAGATTTCGGTTTGATATACCCGGTTATACCTGTTTATTTACTTTCTTTTATGTACTATATTCCCGGTCTGAATAGTCCATTTGCACCCTATTTAATGTCTATCTTTTTCGGTTCTACTTTACTCGTCATTTGGTATATACATTTGCGGCGCGATAAAGGCTATACCAATGTTTTTGCTTTGCTACTGGTTCTATTAGTTGCTAGTCATCCATTTTTTTTATGGTCGGTAACCACTGGTACAGAAAAGGCCTTGAGCCTTTTAATGTTTTATTTCTTATGCTTAAGCTTTGTTCGACTCGCACATCGTCAGGACGTAAGAGCATTTATGATGCTCGGCTGGATACTGGCGATATACTTTTTAGTTGATCAGCGTACGTTATTTTTATTCGTTGGATTGATTCCTTTATTACCCCTTATTTCGCCACCAAAAATGATGCGTGAATCGACTTGGAGCGTCTATTTTATTTTTGCTTTGCCATTATTTATATTTGTCGGCGCTTGGGCTTATGTTAATTGGATTTTTCGAGGGGACCCACTACTATTTATTACTTCACCTGACTCTGGGTTTCTTGGTTCTCGACTATTAGTAGAGCAGACACCCTGGCTACAAGATATGGGAGGATATTTTCTCGAGCCGACTATTATATCTTTGATACTGGCCTTGATGGCATTTCCTGTATTGATTTGGGTTATTATCCATGCCAAACGGAATATATTATTGTTTCGATCGACGGTGGTCTTTTTCCTGCATCCACTTCTAGCATTATTTATAGCAACCTATGCCTTTTTTATTGATCACCCTGTAGGAATACTGTTTCTGTTCATTGCTGGACTAATGGCAATTTTTATTTTATTACCTAGACTGGCTAAAGGTCAGAGAAAGACATTGGTTCTATTACTTGTTCTTGGCAATATTGGTGGTTGGCTAGTCATGTCCTATGTACCTACTTCGGATATGCATAATTGGAAGCAGTCACTCACAGGAAACTTTCTACCCAATGTTTACGAACCTGAAAACCGATTAGGCCAGTGGTTAGACATGAATAGGTATCCCACTTTAATAGATAATACAAAGGGATTTCGTGCCATTCTTGCACGTAAAGATGCTCAGAACCTGATATTACCTAATAGTAAGGAATTCAAGCTTGCTTTTAAAAGCCCTATACTATTAATCGAGCAAATTGTGGTCATGGACCCGCTTTCAATCGATGCTGCAAAAGATCAGGTGACACAAGAATATCCTACTCTCTATAAGCTTGGATTACCTAGCCATCGTCTGGTATATGATCAGGATTACTGGCGAGTATATCGATTAAAGGATCTACCTTGATTTCGACTAAATTCAAATATCAATTCTTGGGAATAACAGTGTTATTGCTCCTGATACTTATAATGTCAGTATATCATTTATGGGAACCCTATCCGCGTATCCAAGGGGTTAACATATT
>JBLHLI010000310.1:0-3720 GCA_047618765.1 Enterobacterales bacterium
AAGGTGCTTGAAACACACATGAGTGAGCTTAAATTAATACAAGATAGCGATGCAACAGCAAGTGGTAGATTACGAGCTTTAAAGAGAATGCTTATTGATGCGAATGATGAACTTGAACAATGTCGTCAAACTCTAGAACTATTAGATAAATTCAAGCCTGAAAAAAAGGTAGTAAGACTTTGTAATTCAGTAAGAAAAAACGCTAACCCAAAAGAACAAATATTCCACATTAAATCATTAATGAAGACCTAAATACCTTTATTCTCAATCGAAAGAAGTGAAAAATATTAATATCCATAAAATGATGTCGATCAGATTAACTTAAAATTATATGTCATTATAGAAATATATTTCCAGTTAGTCTGATCAACTTCCTATCCTCAGTTGGCTTAAATAATTATGGAAGGTATCTAAATTACTTTTTAAATTTCACTTCCTGCAATGTCATTCCACCATTGAGCGTTCTAAGCGATTCTCTGTCAATATTAGCTTTGGTAGATGCTGCTACAGACCCTTGAACTTTCTCAGCAATTTTATCGAAATACTCAGCATCACGATCAAAGGTGGCCCAATTTTTAAATTCAACCATCAAGATGAGATTAGATTCATCATTACGACGACCTGTAAGGTCCATCATTTTATAAGATAGAATATCGCCGTCTTTCATCTGGGCTTTGATATATTTCAACCAGACGTTATGTAAATCTGCTAAATATTCATCATATTTCCCTGGTTTTGTTCGGACAAAGCTAACAGCCCATACAGAGCCACTTTCATAAACCCTTTCTGCTGCAAAAGAAGTAGAGAACAAATTACAACTAACTGTAATTCCAATTATAAATAGTGTTTTTATTAATTTTGACATTATCATATCCTTTTAATTATAAATAAAAATAAGTTCTACCACTTTAAAAGTAGTAGTTAGAAATAAACAACGCAAATGTAATTTCTTTAAAATAACGACAGCGTATTAGCCGTACTTTTTAAATTTATAATAATTTCGAAATGAGGGATTGTTATCAGAGACTAATATTTATCCACATCTAACAATGTGTGTCTATTAGTGTTAAATATTCTGAGATTTAGGTGATAGTTATCAAATTAAAAACCTAATATACTTAGGCTTCATTAACTTCAAGTTTTGAATTTTTTATACAAGAAAAGATCATAATAATCTGTGAATTAAGTATCTGTTATCTTGAGCATGAAGGTTATCAAGTTTCGCATATCGACTCTGGCAATGAGGCGATTGATTATCTTGCAAAAAAACAGGATTTTCTCTTCAGCAATCTGAGTGCATTCTTTTGATTGAATTATTAATGCATCAAAATTTTGGTCTTATATTCTCAATAACTTCTGTGCTCACCCAATAAAAATTAGAATTTACTGTATTTCCAAGGTTAATTGGCTTTGCCATGTTCCATCTTTTTTCTTAAAATAGATATAAATATCGCTATTTTTTATCTTCTTTCTAAAACTCTCAACTAGTTGAGCAGCAGAGTCCACAGCCAGAATAGCTACCTTTGCGTCATGGGGATTTGCTAAAGCTTCATGCAACCATTAAAAGAATATTTTTACACCCGGATACGAGATACCACAAAGGCAAGCAGGGTTACTATCTCGAAGGTTAAGAAGCTACACATCGCTGCATTTACACCGCTCCCCACCCCTGTTTAGCAGTGGCAGACCATCCATATATGATTTTTTAAATACATGTTTTTTTAGTGCTGAAAGTTCTAATTATCCTGAACATTATTGTATTCGATACAGTTGTGCTATGTTTAATGAAACGTTCACAGTTTTAAATATTATTTTTAAAGCAAATAAGAGAGTTTCTAGTGAAAGATAAATCCAGTACTCCTAAAATTCAATCGATCCAGCCTAAGCAAGATTCGGCAGAGGTAGGTCGGGATTCGGCAGAGGTAAGAAGGGATTCGGCAGAAGTAAGTCGGGATTGGGCAGAGGTAAGTCGGGATTCGGCAGAGGTAAGTCGGGATTCGGCAGAGGAAAGTCGGGTGAAAGCTGAAGATAGCCGAGTAACGAACGATGGATTAAGAACGATAGCTGAAGATAGTCGAGTAACCAGAGATGATTTAAGCGTTATAGCTGAAGCACTTCGTAGGGAAAGGGAAGAAGTCAGACAGGTTTCTGAAATCGCAAGAGTAGAAAGAGAAATTTTAAGAACGTCGGCAGAGGAAGCTCGCAAAGTTAATGAGGAACTTCGTAAGACTGTTGCTGATGCACAACGGATTTGGCTGGACATGTACAAGATGCAAAAGGAAACCATACAACAGAGAGATGAGGCTCGAGAAATGAGGGATTTAGCAAAGATAATGAGGGATGAGTCAAAAGTTATTCGTGATCAATTAAAGACAACTAGGAATGAACAAGATAAATAACTGAAACATAGATTTAAGATAGAACTGCAACCATACATCCAATTTAAGTCGAGAAAATACGACTAAAACTGCACGAAATAGAACTAAATATTCAAAGGTATACCTACCTACTTAACTATGCAGAAACTAAACTAAAAGTAGACAGCCACCTACCCCTATCCACCTTCAATACGATGCTTGTAGATTCTAAACAGTGAGAACATTTTCCAGAGCAGTTGCTGTTGAGTCATTTAATAATCAATGAGCGAAATCGTGCATTACGCAAAAAAAAGCGCAAACACAGCAATTATTTGCAAGTATTAAGTTCTTTATTTTGAAACTTAAATTAAAGGTAACCGATTGAAAAAATTGAAGAAATTAATTGGTCGGGGCGAGAGGATTTGAACCTCCGACCACATGCACCCCGAGCATGTGCGCTACCAGACTGCGCCACGCCCCGACACTAGTTCCTCTGTCTTGATCGACGAGAAGCGGAGCATATTAACCGATTGAATCTCAAGATGGAACAATTTTAAAAGAAAAGCCTCATATTTAGACATAATTTAAACATCCAACAATCATGTTTATCCTGAATATGCAGTTATTTTAGTTAACTCTGTCGCAAAATAGTCGTAACAAACTCCATTATTTAAGATAACTTAAGTTTGTCTTAATATTCATTGCTTACAATTCATTGTATAAATACTTAGAGAGTTTTGATTATGCAAGCAATTGATCTACAGAATATTAATGTTAATACTGTCAAGAAAAACAGTTTCAGGAAAATAATAGAATGGTTAGAAATGCCTGATTCTACTATTGAGCTATATTCACCATTAAATACTCAGCGTCTTGAAGTTGAAAAATATATTGCTAAGCAATATAAAGATATATACCAAGCTGAAATTCAAGAGTTTCTACCCTTTTTAATGGCTTTCCAATGTAAAAACCATCTAAGCGCTGCCGTTGGATTTAAGTGTGCTGCAAATAATCCCCTTTTTGTTGAACAATATCTCGATGATTCTATTGAGGTTGCTATGTCAAAACTTGTTCATCAAGATATAGAACGCAGTAGTATTATTGAAATAGGAAATTTAGCCGCTACTTGGAAAGGAACAAGCCAGTTGGTCTTATCCATACTACCAATAATCCTTGAGCGAGCTGGCTATAAATGGGCGGTATTTACAGCAACTTCGCAGGTTCAAAAACTTCTTAGTAAAATTCAAATTAACATGACTACACTCTGTGCTGCAGATGTTCGTCGTGTAAACAATGAAAATAATATATGGGGTTCTTATTACGACAAACCATCACCTTCTGTAGTTTTTGGAAGTCTAAAGGG
>JBLHLI010000311.1:0-3718 GCA_047618765.1 Enterobacterales bacterium
GCTATTATTACCGTGACTTTGATGATATCAGCGGTCATATTTGCTTGGTTAATTACTAAAAGGTTAACCAAGTCGTTGCGTAAATTACTCAAATTTCCAATAAATTCACCTGAAGAAAAAATCATTCAAAACTTGGATGTGGGATCAGAATTAAAGCTTATGCTTGAATCATCCACTTCTACTTCAGATTCCCCTGCACCTATCTCTCGAGCTGAAGAGTCTGGTATTCATCAGTTACTAGCCGCGGATTCTGTCGCAAAACCAGGTGATGTAATCATTTTAAAGCTTTATTTACCAGATCTCGCTAAATGGCTAGATACTACAAGTGGAGGTCATAATGTGCGACTTCTACGCAAACTCGACCGCCTATTGATCATGACTATCCATAGTCAGCAAGGACATTTGTTGAGTTTTGATGGCATAACAGCTCAAGCTTGTTTTGGACTGGATGGTAACTTAGACTCAGCAGTCTATCGAAGTGTTTCTTGTAGTTTATTACTCAAGCATTTACTCGAAGATTTATCTTTATCAATAAAAGTATCATTGAGAAAAGAACAGCGCCTATTAGTCCGGCATATGAAAAGAACGCCTGTTGCTATTGCAACAACACTCTTTGAAGATGATAAGGAATGTTTATTATCTCAGGAGCAACCCTGGTTGTTATTGCATAACAATATTAGTCATGACCGGCGACTACTCGATCAAATGAGCTTATCGAATATTACTCCTAATTGGCTAGCCATTGAGGAGTTAAATAAAGCCGCCCAATCAATGATTGAGCGACAGTTAACTTGGATCAAATACTTATTGGCTGATTAAAAATCTTAGATTTACAACCAATCGGTGAGTTTCACACCAATACCAAATCGTTCAGTACTTTGATCGTAAAAAATTAAGCTTTCACCATAACCATTAAAATATTCCACGTAACCCCGTAGATGTTTAGTGAGAGGAAATGACCAGCCCAAAGTAATAGCACCTTTATTATCACGTCTTAAATTATTCCGTAGAATCATATCGAGATTATGATCATCGTTGATTTGCCAGAGCATTCCGAGTTCACCGTAGCCTAAATATTTATCAATATCCGGGTTATCGTCTCCAGCTGGATCAGTGGCTGACTCCTTTTCAGGTTCAGGTACTCGCCACCATGCTTTTAAAGCCCAAACGAGATCTCCACTGCCAAAGGTAAAACCACCAATTATTCTGTTCCAACTACGAGACAATGTACCTGACTTACCATTAGATTGATGGTTGAGAGAGATATAACTATTGCCTACATCTAAGCCAAAAAATGACCAAGGTTCGGTATAACTAAAAATGAGTTCTGGCTCATAATTTGTTTCTCTAAAAGGCGATGATATATCACTATTATAAGTTTGCCACCAACTAGTAACTGAGAAAGCAAATTGCAAATTTAAATTATCAGAAAAGAAATTTTCAATAGCAATATATTTAATAGAAACTTGAAATTTAGCTTCAATATTCTCGAATTCATTACCTTCAGGTAACAGACTATAAGGCCCATAATTAGCTTCCGAATAAGTAAACGGCAAAACATAATTAGGCCTATGAGGAAGTATTGCAAATGGATTTGCTGAAGCCAAGGTTTCGAATGCTTTACGTTCGCTGAATGAATTGTTGATTTCTGCTACACAGATCTCTCTTAGCTCTCCAACAGTTTTGTCAGGGCTTACTGATTTAAGAGCAATGCCCATACAGGCGAAAATGGCTTCCTCTCTTGAAGTAATTTCCTCTCTTGAAGTAATTTCTTCTCTTGAAGTACTTTCAGCTAAGGATGTTGTCATTAATAATAAAAAAATAATCGAAATATAGAAACTCTGTAGATATTTTTTCATGCTGCGTCTCCTTAAACTTCCTCTTCAGGCTTTGCTTGTTCTGGCTCAGGGTTATCTGCAGTTAGTTTATCAACTCTTTGGAAACCTCTCGGTAATTTACTACCCCTTCGACCGCGGTCACCAAGATAATGTGCAATGTCTTTAGGCTTTAATGTTAAATGCCTCTTACCACTATGAACCGTTAAACTCGAACCACTACTCACCACTTCAATACCGACAACAAATTCTTCTCGAGACTTAACTCGGCTGGTTGGTATGCTTATAATTTTATTACCTTTACCTTTGCCTAAGATAGGAAGCTCTCGAATCGGAAATAATAATAAACGTCCTTCATTGGTCACGGAAGCGATAAGGTCGTTTTCAAAATCGGCAACAACTCTAGGATCAAGAACTTCTGCTCCTGATGGCAATTTCAACATTGCCTTACCATTCTTATTACGTGAATATAAATCTCCCAAACTACCGATAAATCCGTAGCCTGCATCCGATGAAAATAACACTTTCTGATTTTCATCTCCCATTAAGACGGCACAAAATGTAGCGCCAGCAATAGGGTTCAATCGACCAGTTAATGGTTCGCCTTGTCCTCTAGCAGAGGGTAATGAATGAGCAGGTAAGGCATAACTTCGCCCGGTAGAGTCTAGGATCAGTGCTGACATATTGCTACGACCTTTCGCAGAATCTCTAAATTCGTCTCCAGACTTATAGTTCAGAGATAAAGGATCCATATCATGGCCTTTGGCACAACGGATCCAGCCTTTTTCTGAAATAACTACAGTTACGGCTTCGCTGGGCAATAAATCTGTTTCGTTCAAAGCTTTGGCTTCAAACCTCTCCACTATCGGAGAACGTCTATCATCTCCATAGAGTGCAGTATCTTCCTCAATTTCTTTTCTTACTAAGGTTTTTAAACGTCTGTCAGATGACAGTAATAATTCAAGACTTTTCTTTTCTTCTGCAAGTTTTTCTTGTTCTTCACGAATTCGCATTTCTTCAAGTTTTGCTAAATCCCGCAATTTAATATTTAGGATTGCTTCAGCTTGAATATCCGTGATTGAAAAGCGTTTCATTAGAACCGGTTTAGGTTCATCTTCTTGACGAATGATTGCTATCACTTCATCAATATTCAAAAAGGCAACTAGCAACCCCTCAAGAATGTGTAAACGATCATTTACCTGATCTAAACGATGCTGTAATCGGCGACGTACAGTGTTAATTCGATAAAATAACCACTCTTTAATAAACTCCCTAAGATTTTTTACTTTAGGCAGACCATCAACACCAATCATGTTCATGTTAACCCGATACGTTCTTTCAAGATCGGTACTGGCGAATAAATGTGCCATCATCTGTTCAACATCAACACGATTAGAACGAGGCACAATAGCTAGTCGTGTTGGATTTTCATGATCAGATTCATCTCTCAGGTCGGCTACCATCGGCAACTTCTTTGCTTGCATTTGAGCAGCAATTTGCTCTAGAATTTTTGCACCACTGGTTTGATGAGGAATTGCCTCTATGATCACATCACCATTTTCAACACTATAGGTCGCTCGCATTCGAATACTGCCACGACCTGTCTGATATATTTTTATTAGCTCTTCTTTCGGTGTAATGATTTCAGCTTCTGTTGGATAATCTGGGCCTTTAATAAACTCACATAATTCTTCAACTGTAGCCTTAGGATTCTCCAGTAAATGACAACAGGCAGAACTCACTTCACGTAAATTATGTGGAGGAATATCAGTTGCCATACCTACTGCTATGCCAGTGGTTCCATTGAGATATAAATTGGGTAATCGTGCAGGTAAGGTTACAGGCTCTTTTAATGTTCCATCAAAGTTAGGCGACCATTCGAC
>JBLHLI010000312.1:0-3714 GCA_047618765.1 Enterobacterales bacterium
CTGCCAAAAAGAAATATGAATCAATGAAAGCATCCTTATCTGGCATCGGATGCTCTGATATGGCAAAAGCCTGTAAAGACGGCGAAGACTTTGAAACATGCCAAGAAATATTATCAAATATTTTAGATAAATTTGGCGATGATAAAGAGTTAATGACTAATCTTGAAAGTATAGTTGAAGATAAAGTCGCTTTTGAGAAAGCGCTGCAAGCTAGCAAAATAAATAATAAAGGAATGAAGGCATCATCTAATAATGATACAGATGCCGCCATAACTGCTTTTCGTGAATCAGTACAGATGTCACCTGAAAATATCAGTTTTAATATGAACTTAGCTCAAATGCTCATACGAAAAACAGAATCATCTGCAGATAAAGGTGAAATATTAAATGAAGCCTTAGCTTGCCTATCTAAATTACAACATTTAAAAGAAACTGATCACCGATATATTCGATATCAACAATTATTAAGAGTGGTAAATGATCTTAAAATCGGAGCACAAACTCTTGAACAATAGAAAGCAACAAACTATACCCTTTTCAACAGTATTAGCTTCTACAGTACATGATATGAAGAATGCATTAAGTTTGATTCTATTATCCTTAGCCGATATCACCGATAAGCTAAAAGAAGTAGATCCCGATGATTCAAAAGTTAGTGTACTGCGTTACGAAACGAGTCGTGTTAATGGTTTATTAGTTCAATTACTAGCCCTTTATAAATCTGAGCAACAACAGTTACCTCTGAATATTAATTATCACAATGTGTATGATTTTCTTGAAGAGCAAGTTTTATCCTACGATGAACTATTAACCAGCAAAAATATTACTGTAAATATAGAGGTTGAAGAAGAACTCGATTGGGCATTTGATAGTGATTTAATGGCAATGGTCATTAGCAATATTATCACCAATAACATTCGCTATACTGATTCTTCTATTGCGCTAAAAGCTAGCATTAAAGATGATATGCTTGATATAGCGATATCAGATGATGGTACTGGTTATCCAGTGTTAATGATTACAAATCAAAAGGACGTTATACTTGGTATCAATCAAAGCACAGGTAGTACTGGGCTAGGACTATATTTTGCTGGTCAAGTAGCTTCTATGCATAGTAATGACAATAAAACGGGTAATATATGTTTATCTAATTGTGAAAATAGCGGTGGCATTTTTACAATTAGAATACCTTAAGAATTAACAATAATTTCTATATAAATTAAAGTGAGCAGGCTGTGGATACATCGATCATCATTATCATTTTTGGATTACTCGTAGCTAGTGTTGTGGGTAGTATTATTTTTACTAAAAAAGAACAGGCGGCGTCTTTGCGAAGACAACAAGTAGCCAATTATCGTTACCGTGCTGATCAAGCTCAAGAGCTTTATGATGGTTTACAGACGGCAGGGTTAGAAAAAATAACTTATCAATTTTTACTTCAGAGAATCATTGATAACCTCCAAGAAGCTTATAAGATTGATCCTCGCTCACCGGGTATTAAAGTTCGCCTTAACAGTGCAGAAGAAGCCCTAAGTAATCTAGACAATGTTCAATTTTATGTGCAGATGCCCTCTGGAATGACAGAATTACATGGATTAGTTGGACGACTTAATAAGCTAGTCAAATATCTCATACTGCTTTTTCAAAATGGTTCTATTTCTGATCAGGTATATTCGAGACTCATGCCTGTAATACAAAGAACATTATTAAAATTTGATGCTGAAGGTCATATAAAAATGGGGCACCAAGCAGCAAACGATGGACAACCTGGAACTGCAAAACAATGTTATCTACATGCTAAAGAGAAACTACTTGATTTTGGCACTGAAGATTCTTATATTTCAGCTCAACTAGAAAAAGTTGATGAGCTTATCAGTTCCTTAGAAGAACGGCCTATATCAGATTCAACTGCAGATGTTCAAACTGCTGACGTTGAACAAGCACCTGACGTACCCAATACAAGTGCTGCAAACGAAGAAAAAACTGATGCCCAAAT
The DNA here is from genome assembly GCA_047618765.1 of Enterobacterales bacterium. GTDB lineage: Bacteria > Pseudomonadota > Gammaproteobacteria > Enterobacterales. The sequence goes on from JBLHLI010000312.1 coordinate 1,997, forward strand.
AGCACAAGAAAAAATCAATCGAGAGAGTGAAGACAGAGTTGACTTCGCTTCTAAGAAGAAATGGTGATAATATTTCTTTATTATTGAGACTTTTCTAAATGAATCGTTGAAGTTGGAAAGGCTATTTCAGCATTTTTCTCTTCAATAAGATTAATTATTTGCAGCATAATATCCTGTTTCACTTCATGAAATTTAACCCAATTAGTTGTTTTTGTGAAAGTGTATATAAAAAAGTCTAGAGATGACGCAGCAAACTTATTAAGATTAACAATGAGAGTCTGATTAGCATCGATTTCAGGATGATTTTGAAGCATTAATTTTACTGAAGTAATTATATCATCAACTTTACCAGCATCTTCATAACGTAAACCTATGGTTTCATAAATACGTCTATTCTTCATTCTCGATGGATTTTCAACCGCAATTGAAGTAAAGATTGAATTAGGTATATAAAGAGCTCTTTTATCAAAAGTTCTTATATGACTTTGACGCCAACCAATGTATTCAACTGTTCCTTCTATTTCACGATCTGGTGAACGTATCCAATCTCCTACTTTAAATGGACGATCTAAATAAATCATCAGGCCACCGAAAAAGTTTGATAATAGATCTTTGGCTGCAAAGCCAACCGCTAAGCCCCCTATTCCACCAAAGGCGAGTAAACCGGAGATGCTATAACCCATGGTTTGCATGATGACCAAGATTGACGTTATAACTACTGATGCCCGTAATAACTTGGCAATAGCGTTAACGGTTGTTTGATCAACCTTCGAATCCTGATTACGAGATGGATCCAATATATTCAGTTCCGCAAAATGTATAAAGCGAAATAGGAACCAAGACAAAGATCCTAACACTGACAATTCTCTAACACTCTTAACTAACGATATGAACTCTGCTTCAGCAAAGTTATTAGTCACCTCAGCAGCGTAACTGATTCCTAATATCCATATAAGATAGCCAAGTGGTTTATGAAGTGATTCCCAAAGGGCATCATCCCAAAGGTTCTTTGTCTTTTTTAACTTGATTTTAATATTATTGTAATATCGCTTCCATACGAAGTTAACAAATAATGTAATGAAGACAATGATGAAAATTTGGATTGCCCAGGCATAATCTACTTGTAAATCTGTGAGTAATTGTTTTATTTCATTGAGCATAATATTTTTCTTAAATAGTTGTGGTTATAAAAATCATCAATCGTTTAATTGAATCAACATTGTATTAATATCTTGCCATGATTTTAGCTGTTGTAGTTCTTCAAAAGAATAGGCACTAGCTTTACTAAACATCTTATCAATTCTTGCTTGAGAATCGGTATTTTTTTGTTGAGGTAAATTATCCAGTAATTCGATTGAGGCACTACGATCATTACAGCATAAAATCATGTCACAGCCAGCCTTAGAAGCCTCTTTTGCACGAGTTGTGACGTCGCCCAATACTTTTGCTCCAGCCATTGATAGATCATCGCTGAAAATTGCCCCGTCAAAGTTGAGTTCTTTTCGGAGTATGGTTTGTAGCCAGAAACTCGAGAAACCAGCTGGTGTAGAATCAACTTGGGGATAAATTACATGGGCGGGCATAATAGCCCCTAATCCTTGTTTGCACAAAGCAACAAAAACAGATAAATCCAACTCACGTATCTGTTCGATAGTGCGATTATCTACAGGTAATTCAAAGTGTGAATCGGCTTTAGTGGAACCATGACCAGGAAAGTG
>JBLHLI010000313.1:0-3704 GCA_047618765.1 Enterobacterales bacterium
GGTGGTACCCCTGTTGGTATCGCCGTTCAAGAAGTCATGGATTATTATGGCGTTAAAACTGATCATATCGCTATACGGACCAGTAGCTATATCGGCATGCAACAGCAAAAAGAAGTAAACGTTCATGGTCTTGAATACATCATTAACAACATCAATTCTGAAGATAGCTTGCTCATTATCGATGATGTATTTGATAGCGGCCGTTCTATTGAAGCTCTACTTCGTGAGCTTCGCCATACTTGTCGTCGCAACGCTCCAGATATCATCAAGGTCGCAACCGTTTATTATAAGCCGAATAAAAATGTGACAAATATTAAACCCGATTTCTATCTAAAAGAAACTGATGATTGGTTAGTCTTCCCACATGAATTAGTGGGTTGCAGCAAAGAAGAAATTAGGCAAAGTAAAAATATTAATTTACCAGATCTTGAGCTGTAATATTGTTAACTATAGTTTTACAATCAATGGTAGTTATAATTATGAGCTTAACTATTCATTCACTACAAATCCTTCTAAATGAAATAGTATGTTCTAATGAATAAATTAAATATTCTTGAACAGTCTTTTGAAAAAATAAAAAATTATCTAAATGAGCAAGATGATCCATCTCAAGTTGTTGTTGATTTTAAGTCACCTGGTGAACTTAAAGAAATTATCAACTTTAAAATACCTGAACAAGGTATTACTGAACAAGAATTTTTGAATCTGATTGATAGCTATCTTAATTACTCGGTTAAAACATCCAATAAACAATTCTTAAACCAATTATTCTCTGGATTTAATTTTCCAGCATACATTGGTGAAATGTTTTCAGTTTTAGCCAATACCTCTATGTACACTTATGAAGTAGCCCCCGTCGCCACTATTATTGAAGTAGAAATGGTCAGCTTAATGAATCAATATACAGGCTATGAAAAAGGCGATGGTATATTTCTAAGTGGTGGCAGTAATGCGAATTTAATTGCTATGTTTTCTGCCCGAAATAAATTTTTTCCACAGGCCCGAACAGAAGGCGTTGAGCGCAGTATGAAATTGCGTGCTTTTGTCAATGAGCAAGCTCATTATTCCTTTGATAATGCCGCCAACTTATTAGGCATTGGAACAAATCAAATCACCAAGGTGAAATCCGATGACAAAGGTAGACTAATTCCATCAGAGTTAGAAAGGGAAATTAACTTAAGCTTAGAGAGAAATGAAACTCCATTTTTTGTTGCTGCTACCTGTGGCACAACCTTACTTGGAGCCTATGACCCCCTTGATGAAATGGCTAATATATGCAGTAAGTACGACATATGGCTGCATGCAGATGGCTCCTTTGGTGGTTCTATTATCTTAAGTGATAAACATCGCCACCTAATGAAAGGCATTGAGAGGACCGATTCATTTACTTGGAACCCTCACAAACTAATGAATATCCCCTTAGTTTGTTCAGCTCTATTGGTCAAAAAGAAAGGCACTCTTCAACAAAATATTGTTGACATTAATAGTGATTATCTCTTTCATGACATTGATCAAATTGAAGATCTCGGCAAGAAATCCATTCAATGTGGCCGCAGTGTGGATGCAGTCAAACTCTGGTTTGCTTGGAAATATTTTGGTCTTGATGGATACCAACAACGTCTTGATAATTTAATGGATATGGCGGATTTCGCAGAGCAAATAATTCATAAGCATCCACGACTTGAATTAACCTCAAGCCGTTCATCCTTTGCTATATGCTTTCGTTATCTACCAATCAATATTACTCATGACAATTCTTCAGACAGTTCTCTAGACGCCTCTCTAGATAGTTCAGAAATTAACGACTTTAATTTACAGATCAGAGAAGTATTGAGAAAAAGTGGTCAGTCGCTCGTTAACTATGGTTACCAAGGTGATAAATTAGTGATCAGATTAATTACCTCTAACGGTGAGTTAGATTCATCTGATATCGATCGATTTTTTGATAAGTTTTTAGAAGCTGCTAGAGCATTAGAGAAAGACTAACCAAAAAGCTTCGCCTTTCTCTATTTTTCAATTTGTAATTTACAAACTATCTATTTAAAAACAAGTAAATTATAAAACCGGACTCTTGATTACAAACATTTTCTCGCGGGTCATCTCTTCCATGGAATATTGAATTCCTCCCATGCCAATCCCCGATGAATCACGACCTCCAAAAGGCATCCAATCTACTCGAAAAGCGGTGTGGTCGTTTATCATTACCGCCGTAGCATTAAGTTTCTTCATAGTGTCAAAAGCTCTATCCATATCTTTAGTAAAGACTGAGGCTTGAAAAGCAAAATCAAGAGCATTGGCTTTTTTAATAGCATCGTTTCTGTCCTGATAGGAATACACACAAACTACAGGTCCAAATATTTCTGACTTAGAAACTAAAGCATCCTCAGGTGGATTAAGTAAAACCGTTGGTTCAAAGCATGAATCTGAAATTCTTTTGCCACCACAAAGTACCACAGCACCTTGCTCTACAGCTTCATTAACCCATTGCTCAACCCGATCAACTTCCCGAGGCAAGATTAGCGGTCCAACTTCAGTTTGTTCAAGCAAAGGATCACCCACTCTTAACTGGCTGGCTTTCATAGCAAGTCTTTCTGCAATCTCGACGCAATTACTTTCGTGTATGTAAACCCTTTGTACTGAAACGCAAACCTGTCCAGCATGATAAAAACCACCTTTGAGTAAACTATCAACTAGAGGCTCAATATCAGTTTCCTTTTTAATATCTGTGCCGACTATAACCGGCGCAGCACCACCATGCTCTAAAGCACATCGAGTACCAGGTGATAACTTAGATCTTAAAAACCAACCTACTCTTGAGGAGCCAATAAATGACAGATAGTTAATACGAGGGTCGGTTACCAGCTTTTCAGAATCTTCATTATCACATACTAAACACTGACACCAGCCTTCAGGTAATCCAGCGTCTTCTAGTATTTCCATAAACTTTAGACAGGACAAAGGCGTCGTTAAAGAGGGTTTAATGATAACCGGTGAACCTACAGCTATTGCAGGTATTGTCTGATGAATAATTAAATTAAGAGGATGATTAAAAGCACTTATCGATGAAATGACACCTATTGGTTCCCGAAAGGTATAGGCCAAACGATTTTCTGATGATGCAGTCAATCCCATAGGAATTTGCTCACCTTTAATCTGACTTAAATGCTCAATGCTTAGTTTTACACCATTAATTGCTCTTAGCACTTCTACCTTAGAATCAAGATAGGGCTTGCCGCCTTCTTCAGCGGCTATCAACGTTAGTTCTTCAATTTGACCCGACATTAATTCAACCACTTTTTCCAAAATTGCAATACGCTTATAACTTGGAAGCCATGCCGTTTGATTGGTAAAAAGTTTAGAGGCTACAGATATAGCCTGCTCAACATCTTCTGCGCTATGCAATGAAATTGTGCGAATCAATGTTCCATCATAGGGGCGGTTAACATCAATAGTTTGCATTATTTAACCTCCTAAATTATACAAGCAGAGTCTTTAAGAAGAACATTTAAAATTGAATGATTCAAGGAGTAATCAATAGGTAAATCTATCACATGCACACCCTTAGAATTCAATGAATTTTCAAGAGTTTTCTTAAACTCTTCCGAGCTTTCTGGGCGATGACCTACTGCGCCAAAACTTTCAGCATATTTAACAAAATCAGGGTTAGTGTAATCTAGACCATAATTGTCAAAACCCATTGCTTC
>JBLHLI010000314.1:0-3686 GCA_047618765.1 Enterobacterales bacterium
ATGTGATAGTTCCTGAGTCTTCTAAGACACGGGATAGGTTTTTAGGGTGTAAGCCTCGTTTTTGATACTCTAGTTTGTACATCCGTCCTGGAATAACAATAGCAATATACTGATCTGAGGCGACAATATTTGCGCCAATACAAGTAGCAACTGTAGCAGCGATCAAGCTGCCAGTACTTTCAACCATGGATAATATTGATTTGACTAATCGCTGAATTAATCCTGTAGTTTCTAGAACAGCGCCAAAGGTCATAGCCGTTATAATTAACCAAATGGTAACAAGCATGCTTGACATACCACCTCTGGTTAATAATTTATCGATATTTTCATTTCCAGTATTTGAAGTGTAACCATTAGCAATAGCTTCCCAAACACCTTGTAATAAAGCCGCTGAATTGGCTAGTTCAGGTTTGTTCACCGAGGCTATAATACTTTCAGATTGGAAGATTGCTCCAACCAATCCACCTACTAAGGCACCTAAAAAGATAGTCACTAGAGCAGGAACTTTTTTCATCGCGCAAAACAATACAAAAATAAGCGGTAAAATTAATATACCACTAATATGAAATTGTTCGTTAAGTAAAGAAAGTGTTTCATTCAATGCTACGGGGTTACTAGCGTCAGCTGAGACGTCTGAATTTAGTCCAATGATAGTAAAGATAATCAGTGCAATCACTAAACTAGGTATTGTCGTCCACATCATATGTTTAATATGGGCAAATAAATCAGTACCAGCCACTGCAGGTGCCAGATTAGTGGTGTCTGATAGAGGAGACATTTTATCACCAAAATATGCACCACTGATGATAGCACCAGCTGTTATTTCTAATGAAAGTCCTAAACCAGAAGCGATTCCTATTAAACCAATACCAATAGTTCCAGCCACTGTCCAAGAACTTCCAATACTTAAAGCAATCACAGCACAAATAATACAGCTAGCCACATAAAACCAGTCCGGAGATAAAATCATCATTCCGTAGTAGATCATTGTTGGCACAATACCAGCTTGTATCCAGGTACCAATTAACCCGCCGACAACAAGCAGTATTAAAATTGCCCCCATTGCCATAGAAATACCTTTAACAATACCTTTTTCTATAACATGCCACGATATACCATTTTTAATGCCAACTATAGATCCTACTCCAGCACAAAATAATAGAACAATTTGATTAGCACCATAACTAGAATCAGATCCAAAAAAGTAAACACTGGTAGATAATAATCCAATCAAAACGATAATCGGTATTAAAGCATCGATTAGTGATGGTTCTTTTTGCTGCTCTATCTGCTGTTCAGTCATTCATTAATCCTATGTTGCTCTGTTATGGCTGCTATGCCTTAACTACTATTATTAGGCTACTGTAAGATTTTACTACAATAAATCGATTGCAAAAAACTTACTTAATACTGTTAAGGTGAAAATAACACTTAAGACGGCTGGGGCAAGATAGCTAATAGAGAAATTTATAAACTTTTCTACAAGTGACCCAGAATAACCTTCGTTGCCTATGCTAAGTTCTGCGGAAAGATTTTCTTTCTTCCAAATATGAGCCGCAAAGATACTGATCATCATGCCACCAAAAGGTAAGAATGTATCATTTGCTATCCAGCCTACTAGCGTCATAAAACTATTATCAGTAGCCCCTTCTCTTGCTAAACCAATTACATCAATGAAATTCGTTAATATAGAACTAGCTCCATTGGATAACAATGAAGGAATACCAATCACGAAAATTAATGTTGCCGTTAACCAAACAGCTCTCTTACGAGATACTTTATGCTCATCAACCACATAAGCTACAGGGACTTCAAGTAAAGACACTGTAGAAGTAAGGGCAGCAAAAGATAATAAGGTGAAGAACAATGTACCAATCACAACACCGATATTAGGACCTAAATCACTAAATACACCAGGTAGCGTAACAAAGATAAGTCCTGGACCACCAGTTGGTTCAAGGCCTTGAGAAAATACTAGTGGAAATAACATTAAACCAGCGAGGAAGGCAATCCCGACATCCATTAAAGTAATGTACGCAGCTGCTTGAACGATATTTTGGTCTTTATTGAGATAACTACCATAGGTAATCAAAGCGCCCATTCCCAGTGATAATGAGAAAAAAGCTTGGCCTAAAGCACTATAAATAACTTGACCATTTATCTTTGAAAAATCAGGTACCAGATAAAATTCAATACCCTCCATTGCCCCCTCTAAAGTCATCGCATAAGATGATAAAAGAACCATAAGAATGATCAGAGTGGGCATTAGAAACTTGGCTGCTTTTTCTATACCTTTTTGAATACCATGGGAAACAATAAATGCTGTGGCTGCCATAAAGACCATTCCATAAAGCCCTATTTTCAACCAGTCTTTAATGTAATCACCAAACTGAGAACCAATCTCAAAGTTACCCGTAACCATTTCAACAACATAACCAAAAGCCCAACCAGCTACGACATTGTAAAATGACAGTATTAGAAGACCTGCGGCTAATCCCATGTATCCAATGAAAGCCCAACGTGGTTTATTTAAGGCTTTGAAGGCGCCAACTGCATTTCTTTGAGTACGTCGTCCAATAGCAATCTCTGCTATCATTACTGGGAAGCAAAGTAAGAAACAAAAGCACAGATACATAACTACAAAAGCTGCTCCGCCGCCGCTGCCGACCTCAAAGGGAAATTTCCATATATTACCTAAACCTACAGCTGAACCTGCTGCTGCAAGAATAAAACCTAATCTTGAACTAAAGTGACCACGTGAAGCTGCCATAGAGAATTCCAATATTGTTGTTAGAGTATTAGTCCGAATTTAGCAAAATGAGGATGTTGATGCTCTTCGGCATTATTTAATTTTTATTATATTTAGTTTTAATTATTATTTGCATCTAAATTACTATGTCAGTCAAATGAAGGTGTTCATGTTCAGCAATCGAAACAAAATTCATTGAACTTTCAAGGATATATAAGACCACAAATATTGCCATATTGACAGTTTCAATATGAAAATCTTGCTATATTTTTAAGTTTTAATTAATGATAGTCAATAAAAAAGGGCCTCAAAAGGCCCTTTTTAATAAAAATTTAAGATTAACCTAATTCTTTATCTAGTTCTTTATCTAATTCAGGTAAGGCAACAAATAGGTCTGCTACTAAGCCGTAATCAGCAATTTGAAAGATAGGAGCTTCTTCATCTTTATTGATTGCTACGATGACTTTTGAATCTTTCATTCCAGCTAAATGTTGAATAGCGCCTGAGATACCAACAGCAATGTAAAGGTCGGGAGCTACAATTTTACCCGTTTGCCCTACTTGGTAATCGTTAGGCACAAAGCCTGCATCAACAGCAGCTCGGGATGCACCAATAGCAGCGCCCAATTTATCGGCAATTTTTTCAAGTAAGTGGAAGTTCTCACCGCTTTGCATACCGCGTCCACCAGAAACAATGGTCTTTGCAGCCGTCAATTCTGGTCGTTCGGAAACTGTCAATTCTTGACTCAGATAAGTAGATCTAGAATCTGTAATCGAACAAGAATGCTCTTCAATTACAGCATTACCACCTTCCAGAGCCAGGGCGTCAAATCCTGTAGAACGCACTGTTAATACTTTAACTGAGTCATTAGATTTGACAGTAGCAATGGCATTACCAGCATAAATAGGACGAATAAAAGTATCCGAACTTTCAACAG
>JBLHLI010000315.1:0-3671 GCA_047618765.1 Enterobacterales bacterium
CGGACGTTTTTTACAAAGTTGGTTTGATGGATGAGTCCTATTTTCTGTATTACGAAGAGATGGATTTTTGTTTACAAGTACATAAAGGGGGGTGGGAGTGCTGGTTTGTTCCTGAGAGCAGGGTGCTTCACCTAGAAGGGCAAAGCACAGGTGTTAATAATAAAAGTATTGCACCAAGGCGTAGGCCAAAATATTGGTTTGAATCAAGAAGGCGTTATTTCGTTAAAAACTTCGGTAAGTTACACGCAATGACAGCAGATATTGTTTGGCTGTTAGGCATGTTGACGTGGAAGTTGAGAAATATAATACAGAGGAAAGAAAGTAAATACCCTCCTCATTTTTTTATGGATGCCTGTGTGAACAGTGTTTTATTTCAAGGTTTTGACATAAAGAAGACCCAAAATAAATTAGAGACAGAATGATATGGATGGCGAGTATGACAGCACGGTTCCACCGTTACCTGATGGCAGTAGCAATCAGAATCCTATAGGCATCAGCTTTGTCGATTTAGTCCGTGAGGATTTTAGAACGCACGAAAGTCATTTTTTGGCTGGGTTTTGGGTCGTTTTACTACACCGGTATGGTAATTGGAGAATGGGAATACGAAATAAGGTTCTTAGGTTGCCTTTTTCTTTATTCTATAAATTACTTTCTCCTATTTTCCAGTTTGTGTTTGGCATACAGCTACCTTATACAGTTAAGTTAGGCAGGCGTGTCAAAATTGAACATTTTGGCGGCATGATCCTTGTGGCTAGAGAAATTGGTGATGATGTGACTATTCGACAAAATACGACAATGGGCATTGCCAAAAAGTCTCAGCTTAATGGCAAACCCATTATCCGGAATGGGGTCGATATAGGCTGTGGTGTGGCTATTTTAGGTAATGTCATCGTTGGCGAAAATAGTGTTGTGGGTGCAAATGCAGTGGTGGTGAAGGATGTGCCGCCCAATGCGCTAGTAGGGGGCGTGCCGGCAAAGGTGATTAGGCAAGGTACTGAGCCTGATTAGCATATCGGATACGCTTGCATATCTAATTGAACTGGTTAAATAAAATATTAAGTAAGCCTCGGTTTACTGCTTTTCTTTAAAGTAGTCATCGGTATTGATGATTTCTAATCTTCTGTTTATGGCATAACTAGGTACTTGCATAAAGGCCGGCGAAGAAAGATCGGACTTTGCTTGGTAATATTGACTATCGTGGATATTAAATAAACCTAATAGAGTATTTTTAATAAGATTGGCAGTAATATGATGAGTACGATTAAAAGTAACTGTGACAGTCTATTTTGAGTAGTACGCTGCATAAATGGCGCCCTTAAATTTCCGAAACATTATGCAGATAAATAAGGTGATTTCGGTTCGACAGACCAATGACGTTAAAGTTAGAAGTTGTTGGGTTTTATGATGAATAATTTGTATTACGATAATAAGTTTTGGTGTGTCTTAGCTTGTGTTTGAGGCCTTTGATGAAGATGTTGGAATGGAAAAAATGAACGAATTGCTTTTAAAGGAAATTGGCGTTGTTATCATTGGTAGAAACGAAGGGGAGCGCCTAATAACATGCATTAAATCCGCCCAAAATGATGTTAGCCATATTGTTTATGTTGATTCAGGTTCGATTGATAATAGCTTGGCAGAAGCAAAAAAGCTTTCAGTTGAGACTGTCGAATTAGATATGAGTATTCCATTCACTGCTGCCAGAGCGCGAAATGAAGGTGCTGAGCATCTTATTGCCAGGTATCCTTCTCTTAAATATATTCAATTTATTGATGGTGATTGTGAGTTGCAGTCTAATTGGCTTAGCGGCGCGTATGAATTTCTAACAGAAAAGACTGACTATGCAATTGCATGTGGCCGCAGGCGAGAACGTTACCCAGAGCATTCTATATATAATCAGCTATGTGATCTTGAATGGAATAGTCCTATTGGAGATGCAAATGCTTGTGGTGGTGATGCATTAATTCGTATTGAAGCATTTCAGAAAGTGAAGGGCTTTGATGCGAGTTTGATTGCTGGTGAGGAGCCTGAAATGTGTTTTCGATTGAGAGAGTATGACTGGAAAATAAGGCGGCTTGACGAGGAAATGACGCGGCATGATGCTGCAATGTCGACAATAGGTCAATGGTGGAATAGAGCAAAAAGGGCCGGTTATGCTTATGCGGAAGGTTGTTTTTTACATGGGCAGTCACCAGAACAGTATTGTTTGAAACAAGTGTTAAGTAGTGTTTTCTGGGCAGGGATACTGCCAATGGTTATTTTAATTAGTGGAATATATGAAAGCGGTTTACTTTTTCTGTGTTTGCTTTACCCATTACAAGTGCTAAAGTTGACTTTGAGGTATAGATCACAGTTGAGTAGCTCGAGAATGGCTTATTATTACGCTGTTTCAAATTTAGGCGGTAAACTACCACAATTTTTGGGTATGATAAGCTTTATTATCAATAAGTTAAAAGGCCGTCGAGGCACTTTGATAGAGTATAAATAATAAAAAATATGTCTTATCTATTAGTATCACCTTGCCGTAATGAAGCCGACTATATGAAACAGACACTTGATAGTGTTGTTTCACAGACAGTTGTTCCGAGTTTATGGGTGATCGTCGATGACGGTTCGACAGATGGGACGCCGGCAATATTAGCCGAGTATGCATCTAACTATTCCTTTATCAAGATCGTTACGCGAGAAAACCGTGGTCATAGAAGTGTTGGTCCGGGCGTGATTGAGGCTTTTTATTATGGTTATGATGACGTTGATACGCAAGCATTTGATTACATCTGTAAATTTGATCTGGATTTAGACATTCCCCTCCGCTATTTTGAGGTTTTGATTCAAAAAATGACCGATAATCCACGTATTGGTACTTGTAGCGGTAAGGCCTATTTTAAAGATAAAAAAACAGGTCAGTTAGTGAGTGAAAAATGTGGTGATGAGATGTCTGTCGGCATGACAAAGTTTTATCGAAGAACGTGCTTTGAGGAAATTGGTGGTTTCGTTCGACAAGTTATGTGGGATGGTATCGACTGTCATAAGTGCCGTTCTCTGGGTTGGATAGCCGTTAGTTGGGATGAACCTGAATTGAGGTTTATTCATTTAAGGCCGATGGGGTCGAGCCAGCAGAGCATATTTACGGGAAGAATGCGGCATGGTTTTGGGCAGTATTTCATGGGAACCAGCCTGTTATATATGACGGCATCAACCATTTTCCGATTGTTTCACCCACCCTATATAGTAGGGGGACTGGCTATGTGGTGGGGTTATGTGAGTAGTATGTTCAAGCGCAAACCTAGATTTGATGATATAGCGCTAAAATCGTTTATTAGACGATATCAATTTCAATGTTTGTTAAAAGGAAAAACGACTGCCACTGCCGAGTTAAATGCTGAGCAAGAACGTGTTTGGCTAGAGAGACATGATTAGTGTGGTAAACGTTTTGTAGGCAGGCGAAATAAAAGGAAAACTAATTGAAAATTGCTTACTTAGCTCCTGAGATTCCTGCACTTTCGGCTACTTTTGTCTATAACGAAATCTTGCAGCTAGAAAAGATAGGGCATGATGTTGTCCCTTTTTCGATCCACAAGCCTAGAGTCCTGGCTCAAGATGATAAGTTAACCGGACTCAGGGCCCGCGTTCGTTATTTATATCAGCGCTCGAAGCGTCAAGTTCTGCAAGCC
>JBLHLI010000316.1:0-3644 GCA_047618765.1 Enterobacterales bacterium
GTGCAGATGTTATTCCATATCAAATTTTTTCTATGATGCCATACTTTCTCAGCATAGTTGCAATGATGCTTGTTGCACGTAAAGCAGCCTATCCTAAGGCATTATTAGTTCCATTTAGACAAGGAGATCGTATCTAATGTTTGACTTACTGATTAAACACGCCAATCTTCCAGATGACCGTAAGAATTTTGATATTGGTATTAAAAATAAAAAAATAGTAGCTATTGAGAGAAATATTGTTGGTGGTGCAATTAATAGTATTGATGCTACTGACAGGCTAGTTTCTCCAAGCCACGTCGATAGCCATTTTCATTTAGACGCAACTCTTACCTTGGGCCAGCCACGTTTCAATGAAAGCGGTACTTTACTTGAAGGAATTCAACTATGGGATGAACTAAAGCCACATTTAACTATTGAACATATAAAAAAACGTGCCCGTAAATTGTGTTATTGGGCAATAGCAAATGGGTGTTTAGCAATTCGAAGTCATGTAGATATAAGTGATGATCGATTACTGGCAGTTGAAGCGCTATTAGAGTTGCGTGAAGAAATGCGGGATTGGATAGATATTCAACTAGTTGCATTTCCACAAAATGGATATTTACGCTATAAAAACTCTATTAAAAATCTTGATAGAGCATTAAAAAAAGGTGTAGATGTTGTGGGCGGTATTCCTCACTTTGAGCGCACAATGAGTGAAGGATCTCTTTCTATTAAATTGTTATGTGAACTGGCTGCAGAAAAAGGTTTACTAGTAGATATGCATTGTGATGAATCGGATGACCCAATGTCAAGACACGTTGAAACGTTAGCTTTTGAAGCCCAACGTTTGGGTCTTGAAGGAAGAGTAACGGGTTCTCACTTAACATCAATGCACTCAATGGATAATTATTACGTAAGTAAATTAATACCATTATTACAAGAAGCTGAATTACAAGTAGTTGCCAATCCATTAATAAATATTACCCTTCAAGGGCGCCATGATCTCTATCCTAAACGCAGAGGAATGACGCGTGTTAAAGAGCTGTTAAATAGTAATATTAATGTTGCTTTTGGTCATGACTGTGTAATGGACCCATGGTATAGCCTTGGAAAACATGATATGTTAGAGGTTGCTAGTATGGGATTACATGTTGGTCAAATGACAGGAGTGCAAGAAATGCACCAAATATTTCAAGCGATTACTAGTAATGGTGCCAAAGTAATGCAACTAAATAATTATGGTATTGAAGTTGGTTGCGATGCTAATTTAGTGATTCATCAAGCTAATAATCCAATTGAAGCGATACGATTATGCAATGCGCGTTTATTTGTAATTCGCAATGGGCAAGTTATTGCAAAGGCAAATCCAATAGAAAGTGAACTATTTTTAAATACAAAAAAAGTATCGAGTGTTATAGATTGGACTCTTTAAGAATATTAACAAAAAGAAACACAGTTCGAAATAAAGTGATAATTATGACTGTAATTTATGCCCCATACCTTAGTTAATAGGAGAGTGAAAAATGTTAAAAAATAATCCTAAATATTATGATGCGCACTGGATGCCATATACCTCAAATAGAGAATTCAAAGCAAATCCACGCATAATGGTCTCTGCAAAAGGTAGCTATTATAAAGACGATAAAGGCAGGAAAATATTTGACGGTCTTTCAGGTCTATGGACTTGTGGAGCTGGCCATTCACGTCCTGAAATCGTGGAAGCGGTAAGCAAACAAATTGACACTCTAGATTACTCCCCAGCATTTCAATTTGGACATGATAAATCGTTTGAATTAGCAAATAGAATTATTGAACTTACCCCAAAAGATCTAGACCGTGTTTTTTTTACATGTTCCGGCTCAGAGGCGGTAGATAGTGCCCTTAAAATTGCTCGTGCTTACTGGAGGCATAAGGGAAAGGTTGGTAAAACTTGTTTGATTGGAAGAATAAAGGGCTATCATGGAGTTAATTTTGGGGGGATTAGTGTTGGTGGTATTGGTCCAAATAGGGAGATGTTTGGACAAGGTATTGAAGCTGATCATTTATCATCTACCTTGCTACCAGAAAACTTATTTTGTAAAGGACAGCCTCAAGTTGGAAGTCATTTAGCTGATGAATTATTAAATAAAATAGCATTGCATGGCGCTTCTAATATTGCCGCAGTAATTGTAGAGCCAATGGCGGGCTCTGCAGGTGTAATTCCACCTCCTATAGGTTATCTTAAGAGGCTGCGTAAAATCTGTGATTCTAATGATATTTTACTAATCTTTGATGAAGTGATAACTGCTTTTGGCCGCATGGGCGCGAAGACAGGAGCTGAAGCATTTGGTGTTATTCCAGATGTAATGACTTTTGCAAAGCAAGTTAGTAATGGCAGTCAACCATTAGGTGGTGTGGTGGTTAACAAAAACATTTATGAAACTTTTATGGATACGAAAGCACCAAATTATTTGGTTGAATTATTCCATGGCTATACATATTCTGCGCATCCAGTTGCTTGTGCTGCATCGATTGCAAGTTTAGATATCTTACAGAATGATAATTTGATAGAGCGAGTGCAAAAAATGAGCCCAATATTTGAACAACAACTACATAGCCTTAAAGGTTTGCAATATGTTGTGGATATTCGTAATTATGGATTGGCTGGTGCACTAACTATTGAGGCTTTTGAAGATCAGCCTGCATTACGACCTTACCAAATAGCAATGAAATGTTGGGATAAAGGTTTTTATGTGCGCTATGGTGGAGATACTATTCAATTAGGGTTGCCATTCATTGTAACTGAACAAGAAATAAAGGATGTTGTTGGAGCAATATCTGACTCAATTAAAGAATTACAATAAAGGAGAAAGAAGAAATGAAATTAGTAGAACACCTTATTAATGGTGAACTTGTATCAATGGGTGACCCTACTCAAGATGTATTTAATCCATCGACAGGAGAGGTTGGTAAGCAAGTAGAAATTGCTTCAAAAAATACTGTTGAAAAAGCTATAAATGCTGCTCAGGAAGCTTTTCCAGCATGGCGAGCAACGCCACCACTTAAACGAGCTAGAATTATGTTTCGTTTTAAAGAATTATTAGAAAAAAATATTAATAAAATAGCGCAATTAATTGGAGAGGAGCATGGAAAAATCGCACATGATGCGCTTGGTGAAATCACTCGAGGTATAGAGAATGTTGAATATGCTTGCTATGCACCTCAACTTCTAAAAGGAGAGCATAGTAAAAATATTTCAACCAATATTGATTCATGGAGTGAGTTTCAACCCTTAGGAGTTGTTACAGGAATCACCCCTTTTAATTTTCCTGCTATGGTTCCATTATGGATGTATCCCATGGCAATAGTTTGTGGTAATTGTTTTGTATTAAAGCCCTCAGAAAGAGATCCTTCGTCAGCATTATTTATAGCTCAATTATTAAATGAAGCAGGCTTACCAAAAGGGGTTTTAAATGTAGTTAATGGAGGCAAGGAGGCAGTAGATACTTTGCTCAAAGATGAAAGAGTGCAAGCTGTAAGTTTTGTTGGATCAACTCCTATTGCAAAATATATTTATAAAACTGCTGCTGAAAATGATAAGAGATGTCAAGCTCTGGGGGGAGCTAAAAATCATGCTATTGTAATGCAAGACGCAGAAATGGAGAATACAGTGAATGCTCTAA
>JBLHLI010000317.1:0-3643 GCA_047618765.1 Enterobacterales bacterium
AAAAAATGATATATTACATATTATCCCAAACTTAACATATAAGTTAATTCAACTGGTTAAAGTAGCCATTATGAATCAAGTTCATCATATACTGTTGAGCAAGTTCATCTGACCCCCTTGATAAATCAAGTTCATCTGACCCCCTTGATAGCCATTATGAATCAAGTTCATCTGACCCCCTTGATACCCTTGATAGAATGCTAAAAGAATGCAATGATTTGTCCATGTTATGGAAAAAATATCTAGACGAAGGCAAACTAATCACCATTGTTTATCGTCTTATGTTATTTGAACTTCTCATCAAGGATATCTAAATGCACAAATTACACTATCTAGGAATAACTTTTATTCTTCTTTGCTCCAACTATTTGGCTGACGAACAAGAAATGATCAAGACTGTCGAGAACAGTTTGTCACCTGTTAATGTGTTCAAGGGCGATAAACTGTGGAATTTACAAGAACGTATGAAACATTATGGTGTTCCTGGAGTTGGCATTGCTGTTATAAAAGATTACAAAGTCACCTGGTTTAAAACTTATGGCCTAGCGAATAAAGAGACGGGAGAAGTTGCGAATAATCAGACTTTATTTCAAGCCGGCTCGGTATCTAAACCTGCGGCGGCATTCGGAGCAATGCGTTTAGTAGAGTCGGGTAAATTATCCCTTGATGCAGATATCAATACAGTACTAAAAAGCTGGAAACTTCCAGAAAACAAATTTACCACTGATACAAAAGTTACCTTGCGGCAATTACTAAGCCACACGGGTGGACTAACCGTGCATGGATTTGGTGGATATGCCGTCGGTAAGGACGTTCCAAGTGTTATACAAATACTTAATGGTACAGAACCCGCTAATTCTTCTCCTGTTCGCGTGAACAAAGTTCCAGGAGGTGATTTTCGTTATTCAGGAGGCGGTTACACAGTTGCACAGTTAATGATGAGTGATGTATCCGGAAAGCCCTTCGACAAATTAATGGATGATTTGCTTATTAACCCTACAAAAATGACTCAAAGCACTTATCAACAACCACTCCCACCTGCTTTGCTCAAATATGCGGCAGCTGGTGTGTTGCCTGATGGGACTTCGGTTGCTGGCAAACATCACACATATCCAGAAATGGCGGCAGCTGGTTTGTGGTCAACAGCAGGAAATCTAGCGGCATTCGCAATCGAAATGCAAAAAGCATTAAATGGCGACAGCAAACTAATGAGTAAAAGTATTGCACAAACTATGACTACACCGGTCGATTCTGGCTATGCACTTGGTTGGAGTATCAGCAATCGCGGAGAATCAGGTTATTTTTCACATGGGGGTTGGGACGAAGGTTTTTGCACACAACTAACAGGTCATCTTAAAGATGGATATGGTGTTGCTATTATGATCAATTCTAATCATCCACAATTTTTAGATGAGGTGGTTAGTGCTGTGGGCCTTACCTATGGATGGGACGGTTATCAACCAAAAGAAATACAGATCATATCTAAAGAGATTACCGATAAATACCTAGGTAATTATCACTATGACAATACACAATCTATATCAATTACCAAGCAAGATGGGAAATTATGGATGGGCTATCCAGGAGCTTCACCTCAAGAATTAAATTATATTGGTGAAGGTGTATTTGTCCGTCGAGAAATGTCCTCGCTCATTCAGTTCACAGAGAATAAGGGAGCTACTCAGTTTAATTTTGTACTAGGTGATGGAACATTTCAAAGCCATTCTCATTTAGCAGCGGGCGAAAATATGGCGGGAGACATACTTGATATTGGCAGCTATGCTGATGCACTCATAGCCTATCGAGCTGTGCAAGAAGCAGACTCTAGCGAGGAGTCATTTTCGGAAAATTATCTTAATCGCCAAGGCTTAAACATGTTAGAGGACAATTCTGATTACGCTATAAAGTTATTAACCATAAATACTGACCTTTATCCTGATTCAGCGAATACATGGGACAGTTTAGCTTTTGCCTATCAACGAGTTGGTAATAAACAAAAAGCGATTGAACACTTTCGTAATGCAATCAAACGCGAGCCAACATTTGCTACTGCGTTGAAAGGCCTGATGGAACTGGAGAAAGGTTAATTTCTCTGCCTCTTTGACTGACTAAAAGCCATAGCCCTGCCAAGGAAGTCCTCGGCATGGCTTTAGTCAATCTTTACTGTTCGAGTCAAGGATCTGTAACCTTTGCATCCGGAAACTCACTCAACAATGTCGACTATCGTCACAGAAATTTCATAAAAAGTTGTTTTCAGAATTGAGTGAAAGTTAAGTCTTTGATAGTATAAATGAGTAGAAGGATTCGAATCTAAATATGCAAATTATATGACTACTACTCGATTAAGGAACATAACCTTTCATGAATACATTATTTGAAAATGACATTCACTGTCCCTATTGTGGAGAATTGATTTCAGTGCTCATTGACTGTTCAGTAGATGAGCAGGAATATATAGAAGACTGCCAAGTATGTTGTAGGCCGATTACTTTTAAGGTTCAATCAACAGGTGATGAAGAACCATTGGTAACAGTACTAGATGAAAATGAGGTTTAAACTTAAAGGAGTAAAGAAACATAACCAGTCATGCAATATGAATACCCTACCCTAAAACTGCTGCTTAGGCAGTCTCTATTGAATTTACTCTATCTATGATTTTTAATTAGCTTTGTTTAACCAATACAAAACTAATATCATCATGAGCTATTTCATCTTGCATATGATTAGTTAAACTCTGTAAAATTTCATCTTTTAAATTATTATTTGCGGCTGGATTATATTCATTTAAAATTGCTTTGATCGGTTCCATGCCTAGCTGCTGTCCTTCAGGATTATACAACTCTGATACACCATCGGTATAAGCAAATAAAACATCATTAGGGTGAAAGTCTATCGATTTTTCTATAGAAACATAATCATCCAAAACACCTAATACAGGGGTCGCAACATCTAACTCTATAATAATGCTATCTTGTTTTATTAATGGTGGATTATGGCCACAATTTATATACGTGAGCCGATGATTAACTGGATCAATGTCCATTACAATCAACGAAACAAATCTCCCCTGTACACTGGCATTAATCAAGGACATATTTAACAATTCAACAAGATTTTCCAAGTTACTTTGTTGATGTATTAAGGTACGCACAACAGCTTGAATATTAGACATGAGTAATGCCGCTGAATAACCTTTACCAGACACATCAGCAATAATCACAAATAAGCTTCCATCTTGACGTTGGATCACATCATAATAGTCGCCACCGACCTGTTGTGCTGGCTGGTAGTACATCTGAATATCAAAAGAGTCTAAATTAATATCTAATTCAGGAATGAGCTTATTTTGTATATCTGCAGCAAGCCCAATTTCTTTTTCAACATAACTGAGCTTTTCTTTATAACTTACCTGTCGAGTCACCCTTTCAAGAATACTACGGGAGCGTTTGGCTATAACCATAGCGGTATAGCCCATCATAATAAAAATCACACTTTTCAATATGATATCGGTCCAGGTAATACTATTAAGATTTGTTATCACCAGATTAGCATCTTCAGCTAACCAGAGGCCATAAGCACCGCTGAATTGTATTGCAGCAATAAAGCTGGCAAAAATAGCTAACTTAGGGTGTAAGGTCATACT
>JBLHLI010000318.1:0-3638 GCA_047618765.1 Enterobacterales bacterium
ATTGTTAATTAAATACGTTTTTTAGGTTAAGTGGATCAAAATAGTCATTTGAATGGTTTTATTTCATCTAAGTGGAGATTAATTTCCTCAATAAAATAAATGCTCTATCTGATGAAATTATTGACGAAAGTAGCACTCTAGATAAAAGAATGTTAATATTAGTAGGTCCACATTATGTGCCTTGGACGGTGTCTGATGGCAGAGCCAAGATAAGGCATGATAGAGAGATAAAATATGAGAGAAATTACCAACGCAATGGCGCTGGCTGTCCCTCAGGGAAGCATTGATGCCTACGCACAACAAATAAACGAGATTCCAGTTCTTTCTGCAGAAGCAGAAAAAGAATTGGCCCGTCGTTATTCTAATCACGATGATATTGACGCTGTTCGTCAATTAATCCTATCAAACTTACGTTTCGTTGTTCACGTCGCCCGTGGATACAGTGGTTATGGTCTACCCCAAGCTGATCTTATCCAAGAGGGTAACGTTGGATTAATGAAAGCTGTAAAACGTTTCGATCCTGAAGTTGGAGTTCGATTAGTTACTTTTGCAGTACATTGGATCAAAGCTGAGATCCATGAATATGTATTACGCAATTGGCGAATTGTAAAAGTAGCAACCACTAAAGCCCAAAGAAAACTGTTTTTTAACCTCCGTAAAAATAAAAAGCGCTTAGGTTGGTTCACTAATGATGAAGTTAATGCTGTTGCAGAAGGTTTAGGCGTACCAACTGCTGAAGTTTTGCGCATGGAGAGTCGCCTTAACGCAAAAGACATGACCTTTGATGCACCAGTCGGAGAAGATGATACTTATTCACCTTCAATGTTTCTGGAATCCGATACTCTTGATCCAGCCGAGCAAGCTGAATCTGATAATTGGCAAGATATTCAAAGTAGAAAATTACAGCTTGCTTTAGCAACGCTTGATGAACGCAGTCAGGACATTCTACAGCAAAGATGGTTAACTGAAGATAAAGCAACACTTCACCAGTTAGCTGCTCAATATGGCATTTCAGCTGAGCGTATTCGCCAACTTGAAAATAATGCTATTAAGAAACTACAAAAAGCTATGTAACATCACTATACAAAGCTGAACTATTGTTCATAAAAAAGGCATCCCAGGGATGCCTTTTTTTATGGGCAACAGCTAAGTAATTCATCGACTGTATCAATCGTTACAATCGTTACAATCGAACTATCGAGTCTAGGATTATATGCAATAACCGAAGGCGTTATTGGATATTTTTTCGGATCTGGACCAATAAATTTATTACCGACAGGAAAAATAAATTGCTGTGGTACAAAGCCACTTGAAATTTGTTGTTGCCAGTGGGTAACTTGAAAATTTTGCCCCCTAATAATAACCACCTTTGGTTTCATAGTTGTTGCCGCCAAGGTTAATAATAAATCAGCATTTATTAGAGTTGATTCGTCGAGTCGAGAAGTTAATTTTTTATAGAGGAGCTGGGCAGTATTAAGAAATATTTTTTGTGATGATAAAATATAAAGAGTATTTAGATTATTAATGATAGATTCCGAGTGGGTATCAGACAATATAGAATCGACAAAACAAGGGTCTTGTATCATCTCCAATGTAAGTATTAATAACCATTGAAATCGTTCATCAGACCATTGATAAGTTAGGCATTTTAATAATGCTTGAATGAGCCATTGATAGTCTATTAAATTTGTAGTGAGGCTCTTTGAGTCAGTGAAACGCTTACTGATGTTGTCTAAGGCTCGATCAGCAGCTAACGCAAAATCATCACGGTTAAATAGTGAAGCTGCAACATAGAGTGAGCTTATTATGTTAGCGTTAGATTTAAGGTCGAAAGTTAATGTGATGGGTGGAGAGAGCTGTTGTTTTCTCAGTGAAATAAGTTGTTGATGAGCCGATTCTAGTACTAAAGGAATATGTTTAAGATGGTGGCCAGTCTGTTCAGATATTTGTTGAAAATCTCTGTGCCGTTTAAGTGGCTGTGCATCTTTAAAATTATTGTTTTGAAGATTATATGCTGACATAAAAACTTGATAAGTATCATCATCAAGCTGCTGTTTAATATGTTGATGACTAAGTAAGTAATAGTTTGAACGTATATTCTCATCTTCCATTTCGAGAAAAAAGAATCCTTCAGAAGACTGAAGATTATTGATCAGCCATTGCAAACTATTTATAGTCGGGACAGAAAAGGTTGTATCAATAAATATTCCAGAAGCCGCTAAAAAAATATCGATAATGTGAGCATTATTAGATAGAGATTTTGTTTGATTAAACTTCCCATCGACAATTGGATTCTTATTATAAAATCCACCTTCAAGATGGTCATAAAGCTCAGAATTTGATAGTGCTTTTAAAGGTCTATAAAATTCTGATTGAGCACTAGTATTATCAACCATGTAATAGACAATGAATTTGTATTGGTTAAAGATAACCGGAGAATCAAAAGTCTGACTAGGAGCTATAAGTTGGGCTAATAGCTTTCTATAATGTTCTTGTTGTAAAATATTAATTTTCTCTTTTCATCTGTATACAAACTTGATTGCGGCCTTTATCTTTTGCCCGATAGAGAGCTTTATCTGCTCTTGCTAAAACACTACTAAAAGTATCATCTTTCTCAAAGGTAGCAACGCCAAAAGAGATGGTCAACACAATGGTCTCGGAACCTTCTTGTAAAGTTTGTGCTTGAACATCTCTTCGGATTTGATTAATCGCAATAGTGGCATCATTAATTTTTGTTTCAGGCATTAATATCACAAACTCTTCACCACCAAAGCGAGCCACAAAATCTGTGGAGCGAATACCCTTTTTTAAAATTTGAGCAGTTTCTCTTAAGGCAGTATCACCAGCTAGATGCCCGTAAGTATCGTTGACCTCTTTGAATAAATCGATGTCACCCATGACAAGACAAAGGGGGTGTTGATAGCGACGCCAGCGGTTATATTCTAAATGTAAACGTTCGTTATAAGCATGTCTATTAGGGAGTTTCGTGAGAGGATCAGTAAGAGCACGGTCTTGTTGTCGTTGTAGATTTTCTTTGAGATGTTCAGCTTCAGTTTGAGTTTTAGTTAGTTCATCTTGAAGAAGTTTAATTCGTTTGGAAGACTCTTCTTCTAATGACTTACGTTCTTGATCAAAGCTGCAAATCCCGTCAATAATGGTTTCAAGACTGGAAGATAATTTTTTTTCAAGTCCGGCTAAATCTGAAGGAGCAGTTAAGGAAACTTGGATGTTATTGATCTCGGTACTGACACATTGGCTGAACGTTTTACTACAATCCGATATCGCCTGGTTTGTTTCATTGTTTACAATGATACAGCCATTAACAGTATCGAGTCGTTGCTTAAGTTGAGTCAAAAATGATTCAAAGCGATTAGCTGAGCTTATGACAAAGCTTAAGATTAATTGGCAGACATCATCGATAAATAAACAAAGTTCATCAAGCTCATTCATTGTATTAGAACGATCTTTCATGTCTTTTAGTTCTTCACTTTGTGAGGCTGATAATTCTATCTGAGAAAAAAATTCAAGTAAGGGACGGGCTATCTCATTGAGTTTGGTTTTATCAATATTCGATTTAGTAGCCTTAATGTCAATAGTTTGGTTGAGAGTCACTGGCGCTATTTCAATTGGCTCGAGCA
>JBLHLI010000319.1:0-3634 GCA_047618765.1 Enterobacterales bacterium
AGAGTTCTCATGAATTCTTCTTCAAAACGAAGTTGCTGCCTAGAATCTGCATTATTCCAGTATTTACCTAGCATTAAGCGAGATGTTTTCTGTAAATTCCAATGGGACAATGCAATATTTTTTGCGAAGTAAATCAATGACTTAGGGTCATTGTCAAATTCAACTTTTCGACTTGATAGCTGTGTTAGTAATATGTTGGTTTGAGACTCTACAATCTGAACGGGTTCAGGTATATCATTCCCAGAAATATATAAGGAGCAACCGTTAACGGCTGTCCCATAGAATATAAGGAAGGTGAAACTAGCTATAAAAGCCTGCCTTTTCAAGCAAGCCTTAAACAGAATTACAGTCCAGTTTTTAAAGAGCCAAACTAGGATTAGTAATATAGGAGATTGGTGCTGACTCTGCATCATCAAAAGTAACTGTTTCCCAAGCTGACTCATCGGCAACTAATGCCCTTATCAACTGATTATTCAATGCATGACCTGATTTAACACCTTTAAAGGAACCAACCAAGCTGCTACCTAGAAGATAGAGATCACCAATAGCATCCAAAATTTTATGTTTAACAAACTCATCGGCATAACGCAGACCATCTTCGTTCAATACACGATAGTCATCAAGAGCGATGGCGTTATCCATACTTGCACCTAAAGCAAGATTATTGGCTTGCAGATGCTCTATATCGTTCATAAAACCAAAAGTTCTAGCGCGACTAACTTCACGGACAAAAGAAGTACCACAAAAATCAACCACTGCAGTTTGTAATGATTTATGAAATACAGGGTGATCAAATTCTATTGAGAAAGCTACTTTAAAACCATCATAGGGCTCAAAAGTTGCTTCTTTATCACCGTCTTTAACAGTGATTTTCTTTTTTATACGGATAAAGTTCTTGGCTTTATTTTGCTCTTCAACACCAGCTGACTGGATTAAGAAAACAAAAGGACCAGCACTACCATCCATGATTGGTACTTCAGGAGCACTGACATCAATAATTGCATTATCAATACCAAGGCCTGCCATGGCGGAGAGTAAATGTTCAACCGTTGAAATTCTAACGCCATCTTTAACAAGACAGGTCGATAATGTTGTTTCACCAACATTTTCAGGACAGGCTATTATTTCAACAATAGGATCTAAGTCAACACGACGAAATACGATACCACTATCAACAGGAGCGGGATGGAAAGTTAAATAAACTTTATCACCGGTGTGAAGCCCAACGCCAGTAGCGCGTATAGAAGTCTTCAAAGTTCGTTGTTTGATCATCTTATTACCCTTGTCATTGTTATTTAGTTAACTAGCTGATTTTATTATATTTATAAATAAAACAAGCCATATGACGTCCATGTATTGTATAAATTTTGCGCATACTAACACATTCTAACAGCTGTTTGAAAATAAATAGTCCACAAAATGTATATTTTATACGGAGGGGCATGTGTGGCCATGGGAGTCCCCCTCTGTATAATATGGCTATTAAAAACCATTTAAATTGCAAACTTTCATTTTATAACACAGCCCATAGGACACTGTTCTACATATTAATAGTAGATACAGACAGTTTACTAATGTTACATAAACCTCCTAAAAGGTATTCTTTATTTCAAACGGTCCCCTGTTCTTGTAACAAGAAACAAGTAAATAAATAGGTAAAATCTGTCATTAACTTCTAGTCTGCCTGCTTACGTAAAAATGCAGGAATATCTAGAAAGTCCATATCAGATCCAACTACCGCTTTTCTACCCATTTCTTGCTGTCTGCGACTAATAGCAGGCTTTTCTAACTCTTTATAGTCCATATTTCCATCAGGCTTGGTATTTTCGACCACAACTCTCATGGAATGTTCCTTCTCTTGACCTAAACCGGTTGCAACCACGGTTACTCGCATCTCATCTGTTAGGCTATCATCAATCACGGTACCGATAACAACAGTCGCTTCTTCTGAAGCGAAATCCTTAACTACATCACCTACTGCAGCGAATTCATCAAGTCCCATTTCATCATTAGCCGTTACATTGACTAATATTCCTCTAGCACCAGCTAAATCAACATCTTCTAGAAGAGGACTAGCTACAGCTTGTATAGCTGCATCTCTAGCTCGATCAGGACCAGTACCCATACCAGAACCCATCATTGCCATGCCACGTTCTGACATAACTGTTCTAACGTCTGCAAAATCCACATTAATTAAACCAGGACGCGTTATGAGTTCAGCAATACCTTGAACCGCACCATAAAGAACATTATTAGCCGCACCAAAAGCACCTTTTAGAGAACTGCCCTTAAGATTAGTTAATAGCTTTTCATTAGGTACGATAATCAATGAATCAACATGCTTACGTAACTCATCAATTCCTTCCTCAGCAATAGTCATTCTCTTTTTCATTTCAAAGAAGAATGGCTTAGTCACAACAGCAACTGTAAGAATACCCAATTCTTTAGCTACTTCTGCAACAACAGGTGCAGCTCCGGTACCTGTTCCACCACCCATTCCAGCGGTGATAAAGCACATGTCTGTACCTTGTAAAATATCATATATACGATCTCGATCTTCAAGTGCCGCCTGACGACCTACATCAGGATTTGCACCAGCTCCGAGGCCTTTAGTGATCGTGTTACCCAACTGGATCACTGTACGAGCTGCTGAATTAGTTAATGCTTGAGCATCTGTATTTGCACAGATAAAGTCAACACCATCTATACATTCAAGCAGCATATGTTGAACAGCGTTTCCACCACCGCCGCCAACTCCTATAACTTTGATTTTTGCCGTATCTTGGCACGCATCAATTAGTTCAAACTTATTAGACATGATTTTACCCTTCCTATTTTATTAGATTTATTGTTTCTATTAATTGCTTACTTGTTTTTTTACTTATTGTTACTTTGTCTTACTTACAATTTATTTGACGACACTCCTGTCATCAAAATCCATTGAACCAGCGCTTAATACGAGCCCAGATGCTATTGATATTGTGTCCTGACACATCGGTGCTCCCATCTTGGTGCTGTTGCTTTCCGTAATGCAGCAAGCCTACGCCTGTTGCATATATCGGATTCCTCACTACATCTGCCAGTCCTGAGACATTCTGGGGGACCCCCAGCCTAACTGGCATGTGAAAAACTTCTTCTGCTAACTCAATCAGACCTTCCATTTTTGAAGAGCCTCCGGTTAGCACAATTCCTGCTGCGATAATGTCCTCAAAGCCACTGCGTCTTAACTCTGATTGGATCAAAGTGAAAAGTTCTTCATAACGCGGCTCAACGACTTCAGCCAAGGTTTGTCTTGATAGTCTTCTTGGCTCGCGATCACCTACTCCGGGCACTTCTATTGTGTCCTCAAGATTGGTCAACTGACGTAACGCACAGGCATATTTAACTTTGATATCTTCCGCATACTGAGTTGGTGTTCTGAGAGCCACCGCTATATCATTGGTTACCTGATCACCCGCTATTGGTATCACAGCAGTGTGTCTTATGGCACCTTCTGTAAACACTGCAATATCTGTAGTACCACCACCAATATCAACGATACAAACACCTAAATCCTGCTCATCTTCCGTTAAGATGGCAAAACTTGAAGCTAGTTGTTCGAGGATAATATCGTCAGTTTCAAGTCCACATCTAC
>JBLHLI010000320.1:0-3632 GCA_047618765.1 Enterobacterales bacterium
CTAAAGCTGAAGGACTATGGAATCTCTTTTTACCTGTCAGTTATGGCAAGTATAGTGCTGGCCTTACAAGCTTGGAATATGCTCCTCTTGCTGAAATTATGGGCAAAGTGATGTGGGCATCAGAAGTGTTTAACTGTGCAGCCCCTGATACAGGCAATATGGAAGTTTTAGCCAAATATGGTAATGAGCAACAGAAAAAACAATGGTTAGAGCCTTTGCTAGAAGGAACAATTCGTTCTGCTTTTGCTATGACAGAGCCTGACGTTGCCTCTAGTGATGCGACTAATATTGAATTACGTATTGAACGTGAAGGTAGTGAATATGTCATCAATGGCAGAAAGTTTTATATTAGTGGTGCTTGTCGAAAACAATGCGAAATAATGATTGTTATGGGTAAAACAGATCCAACAAACGAAAACCGCTACATCCAACAATCTCAGATACTTGTGCCAATGAATACACCTGGTGTAACTATTGTTCGCCCAATGAAAGTGTTCGGCTATGACGATGCTCCTGAAGGACATGCTGAAATTACTTTTGATGATGTTCGTGTACCTGTTGAAAACATCATTGTTGCTGAAGGCAAAGGCTTTGAAATTGCTCAGGGTCGCTTAGGCCCTGGACGTATTCACCACTGTATGCGCTCTATTGGTGTTGCTCAACGTGCATTAGATTTAATGTGTAAACGTGTTAATGAACGTATTGTTTTTGGTCGTCCGTTGATCAAACAACAATCAATACGTGAAGATATTGCTATTTCGGCCTGTCAAATTGAGCAAGCACGACTAATGACCTTAAAAGCCGCACAAAAAATGGATACTGAAGGAAATAAGGCTGCTAAAGATATCATCGCAATGATAAAGATAGTTGCACCTAACATGTCACTTGATGTACTTGACCGAGCAATTCAATGTTTCGGCGCTGCCGGTGTTAGCCAAGATACCTTTTTAGCACACGCTTTTGCTGGGCAAAGAACGTTGCGCTTGGCAGATGGCCCTGATCAGGTCCATATGATGCAGTTAGGGCGAGATTTAGTTAAAAAAATAAATAAGAATAAATAACATGACAACAGTAACTTCTTTTGATATCGAAAAATTAACTGCTTATCTTGAGTCTAATGTTGAAGGCTTTGTTGGTCCGATAACATTAAATAAGTTTCCAGGAGGTCAATCAAATCCTACCTATAAAGTAACTGCTCAATCTGGGTTGTATGTATTACGTAGCCAACCAGCTGGTAAATTACTGAAATCTGCCCATGCGGTTGATCGTGAGTATCAGGTACTCGATGCGCTTAAGGATACAAATGTTCCGGTAGCCAAGGTTTATCACCTCTGCACTGATATTGCCGTTACTGGGCAAATGTTTTATCTGATGGAGTTTTGTGATGGCAAGGTATATTGGAGTGCTTCACTGAATGAAATCACTGACAATACCAGGCGTGGCGAAATGTATGATGCCATGAACAAAACATTAGTCGCTTTGCACAGCGTTAATATAGAAGCTTGCGGTTTAAGTGAATATGGTAAAGCTGGAGGTTATTTTGAAAGACAATTAGCCCGATGGACCAATCAGTACCGTGTGACAGAGCTACGAAAAATAGCGGCTATGGATAAGTTAAGTCAATGGCTTGAGACCAATCTTCCTGCTGACGATGGCAGGGTTTGTCTAGTGCACGGTGACTTTCGTCTAGACAACATGATGTTTGCCAAAGACAAACCTGAAGTTATTGCTGTTCTTGATTGGGAACTTTCTACTTTAGGCCATCCGTTTGCAGATCTAGCCTACCAATGTATGCAATTACGTATGCCAGAGGGCAGGGGAAGCATTGATGGTTTAGAAGGTGTTGACCGCCACAGTTTGGGTATTCCGACAGAAGAAGAATATGTAGCGCTATATTGTCAACGACTGGGCATTGAAAAAATTGATAACTGGACCTTTTACCTCGCGTTTAGCTTCTTCCGATTGGCTGCTATTGCGCAAGGTGTTGCAAAACGGGCTTCACAGGGAAATGCATCCAATGAGAATGCTAATTCCGTTGGTGCTTTTGTTGAACCTTTGGCTCAAATGGCATTAAACATCATCAAACAAGAAAGCTAGTGCCACTGTCTGCTAACTACAACAATAATATTTAATCAGAAGCTATTTTGTACTTCAAGGGGAAAACATGGATCCATTATTAGATTTTACTGGCAAAGTTGCGGTTATTACTGGCGCAGCTCAAGGTTTTGGTATGCTATTGGCTGAAGCTTTAGCAGAACGCGGTGCTAAATTAGTAATAAGTGACATTAATGAAGCGGGCGTTCAGAAAGTAGCTAATAATATTGCTTCAACAGGCGCAGACGTTATCGCTTTAAAATGTGATGTCTCTAATAATGGAGATTGTAAAGCTATGGTGGATGCTGCTATTGAGCACTTTGGTAGTGTTGATATCGGCGTAAACAATGCGGGTGTTGCCCAAGAATTTTGCGCACTGCATGAAATTGATGAGTCGTTAATGGACAGTCAATTTGCCGTTAATGTCAAAGGCGTTCAATTTGGCATGAGTCATCAAATTAAACAGATGTTAAAGCAGCAAGGCGGCGCTATTTTGAACGTGAGTTCGATGGCGGGGCTTAATGGGGCTGCAAAGATGGCAGCTTACGGTATGTCTAAACATGCCGTGATAGGTTTGACCAAAGCTGGCGCTGTAGAATATGGTCGTCATAATATTCGAATCAATGCAATTTGCCCATTTTTCACCTTAACAAAAATGGTTACAGATATGGCTGATGAACAAATGCAAAGTAAAATGAGCTTAGGTATACCAATGAAGCGTTTAGGCGAGCCAGAAGAAATAGTGGCTATGATGCTAATGATGCTATCACCGGCAAACACTTATATGTCTGGTCAATGTATCGCGATGGATGGCGGTGTCTCTGCTACATAATGATGGTAATAACAACTAGCAACATTCTTAATAAAACACCTTAAGAAAGTGCTTTAAGTTAAAGATAATAAAGAGATTAATATATAAAAACTAATTTAATCAACAATTATAAACTTATAAAGGAACATTATGATAGTAACGATAAAAAAGATGAATATGATAGAAAGTAGCTGTCTTTTACTAGGTCGTTTACTTATGGGAAGTTATTTTATTATTCCAGCAATTGGTAAAATAACCAATTTTTCGGGTACTAGTACCTATATGGAACAACATAATGTTCCCCTGGTGTCAGTATTGTTAATACTAACCATTGTAATTCAGTTGGCTGCCGGTGCGGCAATAATTATCGGTTTTAAAGCTAAGGTCGCTGCTTTTATATTAGCGGGTTTAACGTTACTTATTAGTCTTTATATGCATGACTTTTGGAGTATGGAGGAAGGTTTAGCTCGTACTCATGAATTTCAGAACTTCTTCAAGAATATGGGCATTATGGCGGGATTATTAATTATCACAGGTTTAGGTACTGGAAAATTCAGTGTTGATCATCTCAAGGTTTCAGGTAATTGATATCAAATAGACCTGAAAATTTGCAACTGAAAAATACTAGATTAATTATTAATCAAAATACAAGAACAGACATTTTACAACAGACGGAGAATTATCAACAATGAGCAATTCAAAACAACTATTCACCCTTATTTCTGCA
>JBLHLI010000321.1:0-3618 GCA_047618765.1 Enterobacterales bacterium
TGAGAAAGCATGAGATTATCAATAACATCATACTCGGAACCTTCAATATCCATCTTTAAAACATCAATAATGGCGTGGTTGAGTTCTTTCATCATTGATTCAATTGTTAATGCCTGTACTTTTACACCATCACTTGAGGCACTTTCCTGATGAAAGGTGTACATCACTTTTGATTTTTTGCCTTTTTTATTTTTACGAGGATATAGGAAAAAATTACCGTCGGCAGCTGATGCTGCCCAGGGATAAAAATGAAAGCTGCTTGGTAGATTTTGCTCGTTTATCCAATCGACTGAATAAGGTGTGGGATCAAACGCAAAAATATTAACACCATTGCGTTCTATCGCCTTTGTTTCAAAGCCAATGTCATCACAAATGCCTATTGAGTAGACGATATCGTTTTCTCTTAATAATTCTGGTACAACCTGCCAACCAAAGTAATCTTCTTGAGGAAGATTGATATCAAGTTTAATTTTTGGTTCTTTGCCCATGAATTGTTTCAGTGAAAATTTTAATTTTCTGAAAGCATCACTTTGTTCGATTTTTTTCCAGCTTTTGCTGCCCAATTTATCACCTCAAATTATTAATCTTTTTGAATTTTTATTTTTATTTTTATTTTTATTTTTATTTTTTAAGATTTTTTACATCAGTTATTAGATAAATCACATAAGCATATTATTGTATCACACAGGATAAAAATGTCCCTAAACAAACCCAAATAGAGAGTCTCTAGTGAGTATCCTCTTGATACTCACCATCATTTATCTCCCCTATAATTGTTAACTTTACCTTATCTAGTGTAACCTACCTATACCTTCGTATGTTAAAAATAACGTCTGTGTTGAACGAGGTTTAGAATGAAAATCAATAAAAATAAAATTGTTCCTACCCCTGCCGAACTTAACTTACTCAATGTTTTATGGCGCCTTAGCACCGCTACCGTTCGTGAAGTACATGATTTAGTTAATAAAACTCATGTGACCGGTTACACAACTATTTTGAAAATGTTTCAAATTATGCATGAAAAAGGCTTAGTGTCTCGTGACGAAACCAATCGCGCCCATATCTATAAAGCCACTTATAGTGAAGTTCAAACCCAAAGTTCAATAGTAAAAGATATACTAAATAAAGCCTTTGGGGGCTCAAAGTATGATCTTGTAGTACGAGCTTTAGGCGAAAAGATCAGTTCAAATGAAATTGCTGAAATTCGTCAATTACTAGACAGTCTTGAACAAAGCAATAAATAAGGATTATTGAGAAATGGAAGTATTAAATTCATTTTTACTCTCATTTATCAATCTCAAAATAGCTCTATAGCTACTAACCTTAGTAAATTCTTATAACAATCCTTTATCTAATTGTTATTGAACATTCTCAAGATAACTATCCAATTCATCAATTAACTACAAACAGCAATATATCTTGCTGTTTATAAGCCTGCGCGTACAATACACCCAACTAAGAGGGTAGGTCTAAATGAATAACAATGATATTTTACGCAGAGTCCGCTACATATTTGATTTTAATGACAATAAGGTCGTTAGTATTTTTGCATTAGGTGATTTAGAAGTTACCAGAGAAGAAATTAGTAGTTGGATGAAAAAGGATGATGATGACGCTTTCATTAAATTGAAAGATGAGCAATTAGCTATCTTTTTAAACGGCTTAATCAGTGACCAACGTGGCAAGAAAGAAGGTCCACATCCTACCCCTGAGAAACGCTTGAGTAATAACATCATCTTTAGAAAGTTGAAAATTGCCTGTGACTTAAAATCTGAAGATGTCATAGAGCTGTTACATCTAGCTGATTTCACACTGAGTAATCACGAGTTAAGTGCCTTCTTTAGAAAGATTGGACACAAACACTACCGTGAATGTAACCAACAGGTATTACGCTACTTTCTTACGGGCCTATCGCTTAAATATCGTGATGATAAATAATTTTTAAAGAATCAACTGAGGTTTCTCTTGGCTAATATTGGATGTATCAACACATTAAAGATAACAGAACTTGATCACTACGGTGCTTCTCTGGATGCTGGCGAATTGGGTGAAATCACTTTACTCAATCGTAATTTGCCAGAAAATGCGAAGGTTGGTGATTTACTTGATGTGTTTGTTTATCACGATTCTAAAGATCGTCTAGCGGCAACTACCCAGAAGCCCAAGGTGCAAATTGATGAAGCTGCCTTTTTAAATGTACTTCAAGTGAATAATGTTGGTGCATTTTTAGACTGGGGTTTACCAAAAGATTTACTAGTGCCTTATAATCAGCAGCAAATTAGTATGATTGCTGATACTTCATATGTTGTTTTTGTTTATCTCGATGAGGATACTGGTCGAGTTGTTGCTTCATCAAAATTAAATAAGCATATACACCAAGGCGCAAATGTTTATAAAAAAGGTCAGGCCGTAGACTTACTGATAACCGATATTACGGATATTGGTTATAGTGCCATTATCAATAATCAGCATTGGGGTGTTCTATACTTTAATGACGTTGTTCGTAAAATTAAAGTTGGTCAGAGATTTAATGGTTTTATCAAACAGATCCGTGATGATGAAAAAATCAATCTGAGTTTAGAAGCTATCGGTTATGAAAAAGTTGATTCTCTTTCGGTAAAAATTCTTAGAGAACTTGAGCATAATGATGGCTTCATTCCACTCTCGGATAAAAGTGCACCTGAACTTATTTATCAACGTTTCTCTGTTAGCAAAAAATCCTTTAAAATGACCATCGGCACTTTATACAAGAAACGATTAATCACTATTGCACGGGAAGGTATTACTTTAGTGGGTAAGAAAAATGGATAATGAACTGACACCAAGCCAAGAAAGCCAAGTATCAGAAGAAGAGAGTTCTACTGATCAAGAGGGCATTGAATTATTCAATAAGCTCAATGAAAAACTGAGTAAAGCGGTTAACGTAGCTGGGTTTAAGCAAGCCACAGCCGTACAAATTGAAACCTTCGAATATGCTCTAAATGGCAGAGACTTATTCGTTAGTGCTGAAACGGGTAGTGGAAAAACAGCAGCTTACTTGTTACCCATCTTCGAAAAACTGCTTAATAATGAGACTGACTCTTACTCCACACTAGCTTTAATCATTGTTCCAACGAGAGAGCTTGCCCAACAAGTCCTAGCTGAGGCCCAGAGCTTAAGTCGATATACAGACTTAACCAGCGGACAAATTGTCGGTGGTGCTGATATAAAAGAACAGAATAAAGTTGTTAAATACCCACCACAACTATTAATAGCGACTCCTGGGCGACTGTTGTCATTATTATCAGAAGACCAGTTTGATATCAGTAAAGTAGAAACGCTCATACTAGATGAAGCCGATCGCTTGCTAGATATGGGGTTTAGTGATGAGATTAATTCTATTGCCGCTTATTGTGAAAATCGCAGCCAAACACAACTCTACTCGGCAACCCTTGCTAATAAGAGTCTTAAAGGTTTCGCAGGAAATCTATTATCTGAGCCTAAAGTATTATTTTTAAATAAACTCATCGATAGCCACGATTCAATTCGCCAACAAATCATTTTTAGTGATGATAACAATAATAAATTTAAACAAGTTTATTGGTTACTTAACAATGAAGAGTATCGCCAATGTTTAAT
>JBLHLI010000322.1:0-3602 GCA_047618765.1 Enterobacterales bacterium
GAATCTGTAATCGAACAAGAATGCTCTTCAATTTCAGCATTACCACCATCCAGAGCCAGGGCGTCAAATCCTGTAGAACGCACTGTTAATACTTTAACTGAGTCATTAGATTTGACAGTAGCAATGGCATTACCAGCATAAATAGGACGAATAAAAGTATCCGAACTTTCAACAGCAGTAATATCAGATATTTGAGCAACATCCAGTAAAGCTGCAACTCTAGGTATAAAGTTTTTACCAAAAGTTGTGGAGCCTGCTAGTAAATGTTCATAGTTAGAAGCTATAGACATTACAACAGAGGTTATTGATTCAGCAGTTAAATGAGTAAGACTACTATCTTGAACTACGATGACTTTGTTGACACCTTCAGCTTTAGCAGCTTGTTCTGCAACAGCCATACAGTCATTACCAGCAACCAACAGATGGACATCAGCATTTAGCTCAAC
Organism: Enterobacterales bacterium; assembly: GCA_047618765.1. Lineage (GTDB taxonomy): Bacteria > Pseudomonadota > Gammaproteobacteria > Enterobacterales. The sequence goes on from JBLHLI010000322.1 coordinate 447, forward strand.
CGCTGCAGCGATGGTGTTATAGGTAGCACCAAGAAGCGTACTATTATTATGTTCGGCTATTACAAGACTAGTCATGATATCACCTTCGCTTCATTTTTTAGTTTATCAACAAGTTCTGCAACAGACTCAACAATAATTCCTGCTTGACGCCCTTCTGGAGCTTCAACTTTCAGAGTTTCTATACGCGGTGTTATATCAACACCTAAATCCTCAGGACTCATTATTTCTAGAGGTTTTCTCTTAGCCTTCATAATATTAGGCAATGAAGCAAAACGTGGTTCATTAAGACGTAAATCTGTAGTCACAATAGCAGGTAGTGATAATGATACCGTTTCTAGACCGCCATCAATCTCTCTCACCACAGTAACGTTACCATCTGCCAAGTCGACTTCTGACGCGAAAGTACCCTGAGGCCAATCAAGTAATGCACCGAGCATTTGACCGGTTTGGTTATTATCAGTATCGATAGCTTGTTTACCTAGGATAATGATATCGGGAGATTCTTTATCAACGATAGCTTTAAGTAGTTTTGCAACTCCTAGAGATTCCACAGCAACATCAGTTAATACTTGAATAGCTCTGTCAGCACCAAGGGCTAAAGATGTTCTCAATGTTTCTTGAGTCTGTTGAGGTCCAACGGATACAACAATAATTTCATCGACTCCACCCTTCTCTTTAAGTCTTACAGCTTCTTCAACGGCAATCTCACAAAAGGGGTTCATTGACATTTTTACATTGGCTGTTTCGATACCGGTTTGATCCGATTTCACGCGGATTTTGACATAGGCGTCAACGACTCGTTTTACAGCTACTAGAATCTTCATTTAGCTCTCTCCATACCCTGTATTTTAGATTTAAGATTGTATAAATAATTATCAGCGCAGAGGATAACATACCAAAATGATTTTGTGACTGCTATTACGCCATTTAGTTATCAATTAATGACCTCCAGAGCTTTTAGATCTGCTTTATCTAGGTATAATAAAGTCCTATTTAGTTATCTTGGAGTTTAGTTGTGCAACGTGAATCGATGGAATTTGATGTAGTGATTGTTGGAGGTGGGCCAGCAGGTCTCGCCGCTGCGATCAAAATTCGCCAGCTAAGCGAAGAAAAAGGTAAAGACCTCAGTGTAGTTGTTGTAGAAAAAGGAGCTGAGATAGGTGCTCATATTCTTTCAGGAGCTGTCATCGAGCCTAAAGCTCTCAAGGAGTTATTTCCTGATTGGAAAGAATTAGGCGCTCCTTTAAATACTCCTGTGACCAAAGAGAAGTTTCTGTTTCTTGGCAGTAAAAAGTCTTTTAGTTGGCCTACATCGTTACTGATTCCACAACAAAAGAACCATGGTAATTACATCGCTAGTCTAGGAAATCTATGTCGTTGGTTAGGTGAACAAGCTGAAGCAAAAGGTGTAGAGATATTTCCAGGGTTTGCTGCTAGTGAAGTGCTTTACAATGAAGACGGTACTGTAAAAGGAATTGCTACTGGAGATATGGGAATTGCTGCTGATGGTTCTGAAAAGCCAACATTTCAAGCAGGCTATGAGCTTCATGGTAAATACACTATTTTTGCAGAAGGTTGTCGTGGTCACCTTGGAAAAGAACTTAAAGAAAAGTTCTCTTTAGAGTCCAAGAGCGATCCTCAACATTATGGAATAGGTATTAAAGAACTTTGGTCAATTCCACCAGAGCAACATCAACAAGGGCTAGTGGTGCATTCTGCCGGTTGGCCTCTAGATAACAAGACCTATGGTGGTTCCTTTCTATATCATTTAGAAGATAACCAAGTCGCTGTTGGTTTTGTGATTGGGCTTAACTATAAAAATCCTTACCTAAGTCCTTTTGATGAGTTTCAACAATTTAAAACCCATCCAGCCATTGCACAATATTTACAAGGTGGCGAGCGTATATCCTATGGTGCAAGAGCTCTAAATGAAGGTGGATTTCAATCATTACCAAAACTTCATTTCCCAGGCGGAGTATTTGTTGGTTGTGAGGCTGGTTTTTTAAACTTACCTAAAATTAAAGGCACTCATACAGCTATGAAGTCAGGCATGATTGCCGCAGAATGTATTTTTGATAAATTAACTGCAGACGAGAATATAGAAAACTTTAAAACTACTGACTTACCTGAATATGAAGAGGCCTATAAAAAATCTTGGATTTACGATGAATTATATCGTGCTAGAAATACTTATCCAGCCTTCCATAAATGGGGATTGATCGGAGGAATTCTGTTTACTGGCATTGACCAATTAATCTTTAGAGGCAAATTACCCTTTACTCTAAATGTCACTGAACCTGATCATAAGTCACTAAATCCTGCGGCAGAATCAAAAAAAATTATTTATCCTAAAGCCGATGGGAAATTGTCATTTGATAAACTGTCTTCTGTTTACCTATCTAATACAAACCATGAAGAAGACCAGCCAGTTCATCTAAAGCTAAAAGATGAGTCCATTTCTATAACTCATAACTTGGCTATTTATGATGAACCTGCGCAATTATACTGCCCTGCCGGTGTTTATGAAATATTAAGGGATGATGATGGAAGTAATCCAAAATTGCAGATCAATTCTCAGAATTGTGTTCACTGTAAAACCTGTGATATTAAAGATCCTACACAGAATATAACTTGGGTGGTACCAGAAGGTGCGGGTGGACCTAATTATCCTAATATGTAGTGAGTAAAATCGACTCATAAAAAAGGCAGCTATTAAGCTGCCTTTTTTATGTAGAACATTTAAAGAGTAATTAAATATCTTCTAAAGATTTTTACGACGCCAAAAAAGTAAACTACCCAATAACAAACTCAAAAATCCAAGACTACCTGAACCTGAGTTAATTTCTTTAATTACCTCTTCTCTAGCTGACTTTCTTAAGGCAGTACAATTAGTTGGGACTGTATCAGTTGTAGGAACAAGCATGAATGAACGAGCCGCACCATCAAATACTCCGGTACCTGTTATGACACCATTATCATTAATCGCTGTAGCGTTATAAAGGTCCCAGTTGAGTGAACAGTCAACCATGTCGTTAAGATTTATCAAAGTTCCATCGTTATAATCATACAAGAAAGCTGTATTACCATTGACTGTCGCCAAAGATAATTGGGCAATTCCAACAACTTGATTATTATTATTAATGTCATTAGCAACAG
>JBLHLI010000323.1:0-3601 GCA_047618765.1 Enterobacterales bacterium
GTTGCCTGGGCTTCTTCTCGAAAATTCATGTGGGATGCTAAAGGTTATAACCAGGGTGGTAAAACTCAGTCAAAGGTTATGGCGATGTCTTTCTTTCCTAAAGAAGGTAATCCACTTTGGGAAAAATACTCTACAGAGTCAGTGATCCATACCTTAGAAGTCTATTCCAGGTTCTCTTTTGATTACCCTTATCCTGTCGCACAAAGCGTTAATGGTCCTGTGGGCGGCATGGAATATCCCATGATTACTTTTAATGGACCAAGGACTGAACTCCAAGAAGATAAAACAAGAACTTATTCGCTATCGGAAAAGCGCTTTTTAGTAGGCGTGGTTATCCATGAAATTGGACATATCTATTTTCCGATGACGGTTAACTCTGATGAGCGACAGTGGACATGGATGGATGAAGGTTTAAACAGTTTTCTTGATGGTATTGCTGGTCGTGAATGGGACCCAACTATTCCTTGGGGTGTGGAACCGAGGGATATTGTTGAATACATGAAATCTGATTATCAAGTGCCAGTGATGACCCAGTCAGATAGCATCTTGCAGTTTGGGCCAAATGCCTATGCTAAACCGGCGGTGGCGTTAAATATCTTGCGTGAGACTATTCTCGGTCGTGAATTATTTGATTTTGCTTTTAAAGAGTATTCAACACGCTGGATGTTTAAGCGTCCTACACCAGCCGATTTTTTCAGAACCATGGAAGAAGCTTCAGGAGTCGATTTAGATTGGTTCTGGCGCGGTTGGTTCTATAGTACAGATCACGTTGATATTTCATTAGATAATGTTTATCGCCTAAGACTCGATACTAAAAATCCTGATATTGATTTTAATCGCACTCGTGAGATTGAAAAGAATAAACCGTCTTCTGTTTTCATTGAGCGCAATAAAGCAGAAGGTAAAAAGCTTTGGGTTGAGCGAAATAAAGCTGTTACTGATTATCATGATAAAAACGATCGTTTTAGTGTGACCAATAAAGATCGTAATAACTATAAAGAATTCATTGATGGGCTAGAAGACTGGGAAAAGCGTGTTCTTGAACGAGCAGTTAAGGAAGATAAGAACTATTATATTCTCGATTTTGCAAACCGTGGTGGTTTGGTTATGCCTATTATTCTGGGTCTAACTTATGCTGATGGTTCAACCAGTGAAATGAGAATGCCCGCTGAGATTTGGCGACGTTCTCCAAAGAGAATAAAGAAGTTATTAGTGTTAGATAAAGAACTAAAGCAGATCGTTGTAGATCCTAAATGGGAAACTGCGGATGTCGATATTGAGAATAATTATTATCCACGTCAAATTATAGAATCTCGTTTAGAAATGTTTAAAAAGAAAAAGAAAGATGGGCTTGAATACAAAGACTTGATGCAAGATGCTAAAGAAAAGTTGAAGACCGATGAAGATAAATCTGATTCTGCTGAGAAATCTTCTGATGAAGAGACAAATGAGTCTACGTCTGATTCTGCTGAGAAATCTATAGATAAAGGGTTAAGTAAATCTAAGTCTGAAAATACCTCAAATTAGATGAACCCAAACAAGCACCTAGAACAATATAGACCAATCGTCGACAAGCTATTACTATTCCTTATGCCATTAATAGTGATAGCATTTTTTCTGATGAGTTCTCAACTTCTCGCCCATCAGAAAAAAGAAGCTATTACGCGAGTTATTTTTAACGAGCGACTCAATAATATTGAAATAATTCACCGCTTTTCAATTCATGATGCAGAGCATGCTGCTAAGATGCTGTTTGGAAAATCTACCGATCTGATTGATTCTCCTGACTCTCAAGAACAATTTGCAAACTATGTTCTAGAAAACTTCTCAATCAGTAAAAACGCTGAAACTCCGATAACTTTAACCTCAGTGGGTTTTGAAATTGATGCGCGTTATATATGGATTTATCAAGAAACAGCATTGCAATCTGATATTGAAAGCTTATTAATCACACATAATGCCTTGAGAGATGTTTGGCCAGATCAAGTTAATCTATTGAATGTTGAACGCACTCTTAAAGACTCTCTTAAAGGGAAGGGTGTAGGAAAGAAAGAAGTTCGCAGTCTTGTTTTTAAAGGTTCTTTAGCGCCTAAAACGTTGACGCTGAAAACTAAATAAAATTGCTTATAGTTAAATTAATGGCTTGTTTTAATTTGTTGACTCGACTCGTTAAACTTTACTTAAAAGCTCACCAACCCTCTGCAAAGTTTCAGTACCTTTGGCAAAACAAAAGCGAATAATTTTCTGTCCTTCAACCGGTGTTTGATAAAAGGATGAAATAGGTATTCCTACAACGCCAGCTTCTTCTGTTAACCAGTGGCAGAAATCAAAATCATTGAGATCACTAATCGCAGAGTAATCAACCAATTGAAAATAGGTGCCACTACAATTAAGTAATTTAAAGCGAGTATCCGCCATTGCATCTCGAAAGACATCTCTCTTTTGTTGGTAAAATAGCGGTAGCTCTGTAGCGTGCTCAGGATGTTTATTGATCATATCAGCTAAGCCATACTGCATTGGTGTTGACGTTGAGAAGACTAAAAACTGATGCACTTTTCTAAATTCAGCCGTCATTTCAACTGGAGCAACACAGTAACCTACTTTCCAACCGGTCATGTGATAGGTTTTGCCAAAAGAAGAAAGAATAAAACTACGTTTAGCTAACAGAGGATGATAATGAACACTGGCATGTTCGAGTCCATCAAAAATGATATGTTCATAGACTTCATCCGAGATTAGATAAATATCCTTATCTTTAATCAATTGCCATAGTCGTTCTAGATCAGCAAGACTGAGGGTTGCACCTGTAGGATTATGGGGAGAGTTTATAATAATTAATCGAGTTCGTTCATTAATCGAGTCTGCTAACATCTCCCAATCAATGGCAAAAACGTTTTCGGTTAATGGAATATGTACACATTTCCCTCCAGCGAGTTCAATAGCAGGATCATAGCTATCATAGGCAGGATCGAAAACTATGGCTTCATCACCAGCACGTATTACAGTATGGATTGCCGCAAATAGTCCTTGGGTAGCACCTGACACAACCGTGATTTCTTCACTTGCCGATACTTCAGTGCCATAACATAAACGAATTTTGTCAGCGATGGCTTGGTTTAGAACCGGCACCCCTGGCATAGGAGCATATTGATTGGCTCCATTATTGATATAATGAGAGACTCTCTCTTTAAGATAATCAGAGCCATCAAAATCAGGAAAGCCCTGGGCTAGATTAATGGCATCGTGTTTAACCGCTAGAGCCGACATAGTTGCAAAAATAGTGGTACCTACCTGAGGCAATTTACTTTCAATATTTTTCATTTTATTACTCTTCATCCAATTCATTGCTTACAAGTGGCCAGCCACCTAGATTCTGGTATCGATTAACGATATAGCAAAATAACTCTGCAGTCTTTCTTGTATCATAAAGAGCAGAATGGGCTTCTTTAGTATCAAATTCAATTTTTGCTGTAATACAGGCTTTAGCGAGAACAGTTTGACCTAGCACTAATCCTGCTAAAGCTGCAGTATCAAAGGTAGTGAACAGGTGAAAGGGGTTACGCTTTATCTCTGAGCGTTGCACCGCAGCTTTAACAAAACT
>JBLHLI010000324.1:0-3598 GCA_047618765.1 Enterobacterales bacterium
CGCTAGAGGAAATCAATACAGACCAGCCATAATAACGAGGAAAGTGAATAATGATAAACTCAATTTATTCATCTATTAAGTTAAGTTTTAAAACTTTTGACTTACTGTTGATCTTATCTACGATACTATTTGGTGTGATTTTTATGAAAGAGTCTTTAGCCGGTGACTTGTTAGTTGCAGAAAATGACAATTGGTTTGTTGTCAATGATGATGTGATGGGTGGTCGTTCAAAAAGTAAGGTCATCTGGCTTAGTGAACAAAATACTCTCCGTTTTGAGGGCCTATTATCACTTAAAAATAACGGAGGTTTTGCGAGTATCAGATCGGTGCTTAAAGCCAATTACTTCTCAGATGCAAAGCATATTTGTATTGATGTTAAAGGTGATGGTAGAGATTATCAATTTCGATTAAGAAATAATCGCAGGTTTAATAGTTATGCCTATGTGGCAAAATTCCAAACTAAGTCAGACACTTGGCAAAATATCTGCTTTTCACCTAATGATTTTGTTGCTCAGTACAGGGGACGTATTCTAACTAACATACCACCACCAGAATTTAGTGACATTAGACAGTTAGGATTTATGGTGGCAGATAAGAAAGAGGCCTTCTTTCGTCTCGATATCCGGTTAATTCATAGTTCAATTTAAAAGTATAGAAGGATAAATTTGTATGTTTAAAACTTGTCTGTTATTGGCATTGTTTTTTTTCTGTTGTTCTAAAATAAATGCTAATAGTTCATCACAAGAAAAGCTAGAATTAGTTGGGGAATCGAAACTCAGTTTTTTATTTTGGGATATTTATGACATTAAGTTGTTTGCAAAAGCAGGTAAGTATATTGATAAACAGCTACCAATAAGATTGGAGTTAAAGTATCAAAGAGAAATATCCAGTGAAGAACTAGTTGATGAAACTAACAAACAATGGGAAAGATTCGAACTAGATATTGAGAGAAAAAAGGATTGGCTTAATCAATTAAAAGACATTTGGCCCAATGTTAAAGAATCAGATATTATTTCCTTTCATATAGATAGCCAAAATCATACTTGGTTCTATTTTAATAAAAACTTTATTGGTAAAATTGAAGATCAAGAATTTTCTCGACACTTCTCTCTTATCTGGTTGGATATTAATGGAGCTTACCCAAAAATAACTAAACAATTACTTGGTGATAAACATTAGCTCCATATTTACCTTGAAAATAATGATTATTTGTCCTGTACTGTCTAATTTTAACTCAATATAGATTAACAATCTCTATTTTGAAATGTGTATAAGAACCTTAAGTATGTCTATTGGTTGAGAACATATCTAAACACGTTATTTATTAAACCAATTTAATATTGGACCTAAGGTTCCAGTGAATTTTAATGGTGCATCAGTTACAGCCAAACAAATACAGCCGTTTGCACCTGCCATCGGTTGGTGTTCAACTGACTGATCTTGTACGATAAATTCACCTTCGCTGTACTTATCCTGATGATCACTGAATTCCCCTTGAAGCACTACTGTAAACTCTTTGCCTTGGTGTGTATGCTTTGGAATTTTGGTATTAGCTGAAAACTTTAATAGTTCAACTTCAAAAGATGGGTCATTCATGGCAATACTTGCCCGCCAAATTTTTGGACTGATTCTTTGCCACTTAATTTCATCAAAACGTCCATTGTTAAGTTGATCGACTAGAGGGATATCAGATTGTGCTACCGCTAGGCTATCATAATCAGATATTAGAGAATCTTCGGGTAAAGTTTCGATATCAGTCAATAACTTATCAAAATCTGCCATAACTACTGAAGACTCAATTTTATTAAGTTCTGCTGAGTCTTCAAGTGTGTCACCGCCAACAGCTTCTAATTCACTTATACGCAGTCGACAGACTTCACAGTCTTTTTGATGTATAGCAATAGCTACCGCTAGTGAGGGTTCAATCTGACCACTGGAATACTTCAATAATAATTCTATGTCTGGATGATATTTCATATTTATTTTTCTACCATATGTAAACGTAAAACTTTTAACGCACTTCTAATACGAGATTTAACAGTACCAGGCGTCATGTATAACTCTTCTGCTGCAATTTGATGGCTTTTGTCTTCAAAGTAAACTTTTTGAATAACATTACGTTGCTCTTCGGATAAGCCACTTAATATCTGTTGTATATTCTTCTTATTACGAGAAAAATCAATATCTAGATCAAGTGTATTATCCTCAGAGACTTCTACTGTATCTTCATCACTAATTTCAATTAAACGTTTGCGCCGCAAATAATCGATGCGAAGATTTCTGACGATGGTAAAAATCCAGGTTGAGACATTTGCTTTTTCTGGATTATAACTCGCCGCTTTTTGCCAGACCTTGATAAAAACTTCGTGGGTTAGTTCTTCAGCCATAGCGTTTAAGCCCTGACTTAAATAAAAAGATTTTATCTTTGGAGAAAAGTGAGTATAGAGTGCCTGAAAAGCGCTTCTATCTCTCTGTTCTGAAACTACTAGCATATACTCACGCCAGTCGATTACAGAAACTTCACTGTTCAGAGGCTTTGTCATAGTATTATTACGCCGTACTGAGTTTGATGTAGGCCAATATACTATATTTGATTTGATATGTCTGTTTACATGCATTGTGATTTTATAATTAGTCACTGAGTCTCTGAGTATTACAGCAATATACGTAAGTAATAATTTATTGGATCACCATAAATTAAATATATTTTGATCCATTTTATAATAATATACGTATAAGTATGATATTAAATGTAATAAAGGAGTACCTCTTGAAATTGTTTATCGTTGTAATAACGTTGCTTGCAGGCCTGACAGCTTGTTCCCCAACGATTGCCGTCTATCAAGATCGTCAACCTAAATTTGTGATGAATGAATTTTTCAATGGAAATTTATGCGTTTGGGGCATTGTAAGAAATCGTAACAATGAAGTGAGTCGTAAGTTTACCGCTGATATAAAAGCAACAACTTCAGAAACATCCGTTGAGCTCGATGAAAACTTTGTTTTCGATGATGGCGAGTTACAAAAGCGACTGTGGAAATTTGAAAAACGTCAACAGCAATGGATTGGAACAGCCGGAGATGTCATTGGTGAAGCAATAGGCGAAGTGTCTGGAGACACATTACATTTAGTCTATGAGCTTGCAGTTAAAGTCGATGGTGATGAAATCATTGTTTCAATGGATGACTGGTTACATTTAGTTGATAAGCGAACCTTATTAGGTTCAACAGATATTAGTAAATGGGGATTTGGTGTTGGTCGAATAGATATTACTATTCAGAAAATTGACGACAATAATTGTAATAGATGACTGAATTAATTGATTGTATTGTGAAATAAAGGAAAAGTATGAAATTTTTGTCAAAAAGATCAGCCTCGGTATTAGCATGGTTTGACACCTCAGTAATAAAAAATGGTGAGTCTGACTCAATTGATATCAAACGTATTGTGCCTTTTATACTAATGCATCTGTCTGTACTTAGTGTTATTTGGGTAGGTTTTAGTTGGTTTGCTTTTTGGGTAGCCTTATCATTATATTTTATTAGGATGTTTGCGATCACCGGATTCTATCACCGTTATTTTTCCCATAGAAATTTTA
>JBLHLI010000325.1:0-3587 GCA_047618765.1 Enterobacterales bacterium
AAATTAGTAATCGTAGAGTGAATAACTCCTACAACATGAATGATGAAGAACTAGAAAATTTTCTTAGTACTGCGACAATCACCCAAAAATATAGGACAAAAGAAGGAATAACAAAACCTTTTAAAGTTACTTTAGAAAGAGATGGGAAAATATTGCATGGCATTTTCAAATATAAAGATAGTCACCCTTTAGCCCATAGAGGTAGTTGGAGTAGTAAAAAAAATACTGCTGACCGATACCAATATGAAGTAGTCGCATACAAACTAGATCGATTATTGGGTATTGGATTAGTTCCAGTTACAGTATTTAGAAAAATCGATGGTAAGTCAGGAATCATTCAATTGTGGATTGAGGGTTTAGTATCACAGCTTCAGTTTAATGAACAAAAAATGGAGTTTACTGGTTATTGCGACCCTATAGTTCAAGAGAACATGATGAATGCTTTTGATTATCTGATTTTAAATACTGATCGTAATCAAAGTAATATTTTATACAGTAAAGATGACTGGCAAGTTTGGTTTATTGATCATTCGAAAAGTTTTGGTACATCTAAACTTAGGCCCAAAATGCTGAAAAAATATAAAATAAAAGCCAGTCCTACTTTTAAAAAAGCACTTCGATTATTAAACAACGATAATTTATCTGATTTGAGACCTTGGCTTCATAAAAATCAGATCCAAGCCTTGTTAAAACGTAGGGATAAAATCGTTGAAGATAACTTTTAAATAATTGATATGAAATAGTTAAATAAGGAACCGTTAACGACGTCTATCAATTGCCCCTGCTTTAGCTAACATCACTAGACTATTTCTGGTATTAGCATGGCAAAGTGCTACTGCTAGAGCGTCAGCAGCATCGGCTTGGGGTGTTCCTGAAAGTTGTAATATAGATTTGACCATTTGTTGAACTTGGACTTTATCGGCACGGCCAGTTCCAACAACTGATTTTTTAATTTCTAAAGCTGAATATTCAGCAACTTCTATTGCATGAACTGAAGCTGCTACCATCGCAACTCCCCTAGCCTGCCCTAATTTTAATGCAGAATCGGCATTCTTTGCCATAAAAACCCGTTCAATCGCTACTTCATCAGGATTAAAGTCGGATATAACATTGGAAATCCCATCAAATATAATTTTTAAACGTTCAGCTAGTGGCATGGTTTTGTTAGGGGCAACCACTCGGATACAACCACTATCAAGATATATTTGTTTTTGACCCTCAAGACGTATCACACCATACCCTGTGGTGCGAGAACCGGGATCAATACCGAGAATTACTGTCATAGATTTACTCTTTGTCTGAAGTATCTTCCTTAGGTTCAATCTTTGCTTTTTCAATATGTAATTCTTTTAACTGAGCAGCAGATACTGCAGCTGGTGCATCGGTTAATAAGCAATTAGCATTAGTTGTTTTTGGAAAGGCAATAACATCACGAATCGATTTTGCACCTGTCAATAACATAACTAGGCGGTCAACACCAAAGGCGATACCGCCGTGGGGAGGACAGCCATACTTTAATGCCTCTAACAAAAAGCCAAATTTACTTATCTGTTCTGCTTCACCAATACCCAGTAATTCAAAGACTGTAGATTGCATCTCTTGATTGTGAATTCGAATTGAACCGCCACCAAGTTCAGTACCATTGAGTACCATATCATAAGCCCGAGATAATGCTTTAACCGGATTAGCTTTAAGCTGTTCAATTGAATCCACTGCCGGTGCAGTAAAAGGGTGGTGCAAGGCATGTAATCCACCTTCAACTTCTTCAAACATTGGAAAATCTACAACCCATAATGGTCGCCATTCGTCTCTTAAGAGTGAAAAGTCTTGTCCCATTTTTAGTCGCAATGCACCTAGCGCATCAGCAACAACCGATGATTTATCAGCCGCAAAAAATAATATATCTCCGGTTTCAGCAGCACAGCGATCTAATATTCCTTCAGCAGCTTCAGCTGTTAGAAATTTAACTATCGGTGACTGAAGGCCTTCAAGACCGGTGTCTCTATCATTAATCTTAATCCAAGCAAGTCCTCTAGCACCATAGCGAGATACGAAAGCGGTGTATTCGTCGATTTTCTTACGACTAACATCAGCAGCTTTTGCCTTTAAACATAATACTGCAACTCTTCCATTTTCATCATTTGCTGGACCATTGAATACTTTAAAGTCAACATCGGCGACCAAATCATCAACGGTAACTAATTCCATATCCATTCGCAAATCTGGCTTATCCGAACCAAAACGTTCCATGGCTTCAGAATAAGGCATTCTAGGAAACGGAGTTTTTAATTCTTCATTTAAAACATCATTAAACACATTACTGATCATGGTTTCTGTTGATTCCATGATAAAGTTTTCATCAATAAAAGATGCTTCGATATCTAATTGAGTAAATTCAGGCTGTCTATCAGCTCTTAAATCTTCATCTCTAAAGCAACGAACAATTTGATAATAACGGTCAAAGCCAGACATCATCAACAGTTGTTTAAACAGCTGTGGTGATTGAGGGAGCGCATAGAAATTTCCAGGATGTACGCGACTTGGAACTAAGTAATCTCTAGCTCCTTCAGGGGTTGCCTTGGTTAGAAAAGGTGTTTCAATATCAATAAAACCATCACTATCGAGACAGTCTCTTACAGCTTTTGTAACCTTAGCGCGAGTCATCAACTGTTGCTGCATTTCAGGGCGACGTAAATCAAGATAACGATATTTTAGACGTAACTCTTCTGAAACGTTTTGGTGAGATTCAACAGGTACTACGGGTGGTTCGGATTTATTCAGTATTTCAAGTGAAGTCGCTAGTAGTTCAACTTCTCCTGTTGCCATATCGCCATTGATCATATCAGATGGACGCGCTCTCAATTTGCCTTTGATAGCAACAACAAATTCATTTCTTAATGCTTCAGCTTGAGTAAATAAGACGCCATCATCGGGCTCAAAAACTACTTGAACCACCCCTGAACGATCTCTGATTTGAACAAAAATAAGTCCACCAAGATCACGTCTTCTGTGGACCCAACCACATAAGGTTATTGTTTCATTTAAATTTGATGATACAGATTCGGCATTGAAGCCACCACAGTAATGACTGCGCATATTTAGATACCTTTTTCAGGGTTATTCAATTGGATGAATTTGATTTCTTTGTTGTACTTTTACTAGCTGAATCTTTAGATGCCTCTGCAGATGGTTTTTTTCCCGAATTTTTAAAATCAGTTTCATACCAACCTGTGCCTTTCAAACGAAAACCTGCAGCAGAGATGAGTTTAATCAACTCAGATTTACCACAATCGGGGCAATCGGTTAAAGCCGGATCATTGATCTTTTGTAATTTGTCGAATTTGTGCTCACAAGCTTTGCACTTATATTCGTAAATTGGCATTTTTTACTCCGGTATTGATGACATCAGTTTTTAGATAAGCTTCTTAGAACAGTTATTTATGATCAATTACTTATGACCAATTATTTATGATCAATTACTTATGACCAATTACTTATGACCAATAATGAGCCCAATAAAATTAGACTCAATAGCTAGCTAGTAGGCTAAGGCGCGCTATTCTACCCGATACTATTGACATAAGTCT
>JBLHLI010000326.1:0-3584 GCA_047618765.1 Enterobacterales bacterium
GATTACTAACGCAACAAAAGATGCTTTTATTGCAGCACTAATGAACGGAGCATTAACCTCTTCCATATCTATTTTTGCAACAAGACCTAAGTCAAAACTATTGAGATACTGGTATGCAGCCAATACTTTTTTTCCACGATAATCTTGGCCGATTAGCCATCCACTTTTATTATCTAATGCTCTTCTCATAGGAGCAGCAAGATCTGAATTAAATGGAATGATTCTTTTTTGACTTCCTATAGGAAATCGAAATTTTGAAAGGAATTCAATATTATCTAATCGTCTAACACCTAATACGAATTCGCCTGTCTTTCCAAAATTCGATTCTTTTGAAAAGTTCTTTTCAATAATGGTACTTTTTAAATTCAGATTTTTTTGATTATTCAATTCTGCAATGACAAAAGGTTGAAGAATATTAATTTGCCTGTCAACCAATGTCTGTAGACTTTCAACTTTTTGGCTAAACATTGACTGGTACAATAACCATAAGGAGACCGTTAACACAGTAATAGAAACAACAAGCATCATTAATATAGACGCAATGATAATTTTACGTTGTTCTGAAATGTCAAAGTCTCTTTTCACATAGCCCCACTTAATGTATCGTTTTCTGATACTGAAAGTTATACTTCTACCCATTATTACCTTAATAAAAATAAGCATTCTATTAGGTATAATAATGCTATAAGAAGCAATGTAATTCTAACAACTCGCCATATTTTCATGTTGATCTATATCAACTAACGGTAACTAAATATATGGTTTCCTCCTGCATTACAAGGTTCGACATTAGATAATAGGAACAAAATCTAGGTTGTCTCATCAGGATGACTTTGGTAGTGTACGACCTCAAATTCTAATTTACTATGAAAAAAATGAGGCACAATAATAGACATGCTAAATTCGTTCATTAAAAAACTTTTGAAGATATATTTAACCGTTACGCTTCTGAGTGTTCAGCTAACCCTTCTCGCAGCAGGCGTTAGCATCAATGTTAATCCAGAACTCTTGAAAGAACCTTTTACCGGACGAGTTTATGTTGTTATTGCTCCTAAATCTGAAAAAGCGCAACCACTGCAGGCCAACTATTGGTTCTCACCCTTGGAAATCATAGCGAAAGAAGTCAAAGCTTGGTCGGGAAAAACGCCTTTAGTGGTTTCTCGAAATGACATTCGTTATATCAAGCCTACAGGTAGCGATGATACCGAATATGCGATGCAGGTATTGCTTCGAGTCAATACTCGTGATGCGAATCCTTTTCGAAGTCTAAATAATATTTACAGCTCAGCCATTGATTTATCTGCTGAGCAACATAAAAACCTCAACATTAAGGTTATGGCAGATCAGGTCATCACAGTTAATTCGGCACTCGCTAGTAAGCGCCCACCAGCCAGTGAACAGATTATTTATAAAGCTTTTGAAAGTAAATTACTTAGTGAGTTTCATGAGCAGCCCTATTTTGTCGACATGGCAATTCGTTTACCCAAAAACTTCAAGCAAGAGCCGACTAAGACTTGGCCAGTTCTGTTCTATATCTCAGGTATGGGTGGATCTGAAGTTGAGTTTTTAAGATTGACTAAAAAGCGAGAAGCTTACTTTGATGAAATGATTACCGTTTCAGTTAATGCTATGAACTATGGTGGTCATAGTGTGTTTGTTGACTCGGCGAATACCGGCCCTTGGGCATCTATGCTTATTAAAGAAGTGGCAACTTATGTTGATGAAAATTATAGAGGACGCGGTGCTAAAGAGCGTTACTTAACCGGTATTTCTTCTGGTGGTTGGTCAAGCCTCTGGTTACAAGTGAAATATCCAACCGACTTTGCAGGTACTTGGTCGTTCGTACCTGATCCGGTTGATTTTCGTGATTTTCAACGGGTCAATCTTTATGCCGAGAAGCAAAATTACTATACCGATAATCTAGGTGAAGATCGACTAGTAGCAAGAACCTCGAAAGGTATACCGCTTATCAAATCTCGTGATTTTATTACATTAGAAAATGCCTTAGGTGAAGGCGGTCAAATACGTTCCTTTGAATATGTGTTCAGTCCAAGGGGTGAAGATGGTCTACCCATTCCATTTTTTGATCGTTTAACAGGAAGTATTAATTCTGAAGTGGCTGAAGCCTGGAAACCTTATGATATTCGATTACACCTTAAGAATAATTGGCTATTTATTAAAGATGATTTAAAAGGTAAGTTAAACGTTTATGCTGGTGAAAAGGATCAATTTTTCTTAGAAGGTGCGGTGAGATTATTGAAAGAACAAATGGCTTATCTTGGCGCCGAAGAAGATATTAGAATCATCGAAGGAATGACCCACGCATTTGACGATGATGCGGTAATGCAGATGTTAAAAACCATCACCTCAAAAGAAGATATACCCGAACCTGCTGTGAGCAATTAAATTGAAAGAAAATCAATGGAGAGCGCTTTTAACCAATGATATTAGGGCTTATTGATTGGGATTAAACTCAGCAAAGGCGGAGATATTCTCAATATTTAATGCATAATCATTGATTCTTTCGAATGTTGAAGCAAGACTCTTAGCAGTGACATAACAGACTCTGTAGCTAAATTAATTAAGAAACATACTGCTAAATGCTTATTTATTCATGCAAGCATAAACTTAATAGAGTAACAGCAAGATTATGATATAGAAAAAATGATTCCATAGTAATACTGGTAGAAATAATTATTAAAAGTTGTGTACAAATGAAAACGAAATTAGCACTTATCTTTCAAAATTACCCAAAAACACTCACTACTTTAAAAACCCTTTCTAATATATTTATTGGTGTTGCATCTTCCAAATACCTAAGTCATTCAGCTATTTCCGCTTTGGCGTTATTAATCCCTTAAAGAAATCCGAAGCCGTTAGTTTTGACAGATCTAGAAACTCACCAGCATCAAAAAATGAGCCGTTACAATCGGTACAGGTTTCATACCAAATATGCTTTTGCTGCTGATCAACTCGCCTGTCTATATTGCCACCGCATCGTGGGCAACGGTAGTCTTCAATAACGTTATATTCTCTACCTTGCTTGTGATCACCCGTATCAATTTCAACAGCCAGCTGCTTATTTAGCAAATCTTCCATTTCTCCATCATCGAGCCAGAGTCCATAGCAATTGTTACAGCGGTCTATCTCGATGCCTTGAACATTAACCTGCTCCATATCAGACCGACATTTAGGACAGCGCATGGCACCTGACCAAAATACACCTGCCTGGCCACTAGTCGCTCCAGTGGTGCAACTACCTTTCTTGGCTGGGACTTTATGTTCTTGTCGATACAGTACCAACACCAGAATTAAACCAATGAACATGACACCCATGAAAGTATAAGATTGAGCATAACTTGAGTATTCGGAAGTCATACCAAAAATTTTGGCGCCAGCTGAACTACCAAGATTTGCAACCGACATATAAATTGCAAACTGAGTTGCTGAGCACTTGTTGGAGCAAATCGTCATCCCCAGTGCAATGACACATACCATCGTTACTGGTTGCATCATCACCCAAACTGACAACATCGCCTTGACGTAAAAAGTGTTGCTCCACATAAACTGTGTCTGGGCCAGCA
>JBLHLI010000327.1:0-3583 GCA_047618765.1 Enterobacterales bacterium
CAATTAACTGAAGCAGGACAGCGTTTACTACCAAGGGCTATTAAAATAATTCAGGATATTGAAGATTGTAAACGGCATATTCAACAATTAGATAAAAACATTTCAGGCAAACTGACAATTGCCTCTAGCCATCATATTGGGTTACATAGACTACCAAACATTCTTAAAAATTACGCTAAAGAATTTACTGATGTTGAGTTAGATTTTCAACTTCTCGAGTCAGAACAAGCTTGTGAAGCTGTAAGAACGGGGAAAATAGAATTAGCTGTAATTACTCTTCCTCTTGAACCCGAGGATAAACTTTTCACTTTGAAGCTCTGGGAAGACAAATTAGATTGTATGATTAGTAATGATCATGAAATGAATAATATTTCAGATATCACTTTAGAACAATTAACAAACTTTCCACTACTGCTACCCAGTAAAAAAACCTTCACCACTCAAATCATTGAACAACCTTTTAAAGATAGAAATCTTAAGCTTAGTACAGTGATGACGAGTAATGATTTAGAAAGCCTAAGAATGATGGTTGAGATAGGACTTGGTTGGAGTATTCTACCATCATCAATGTTACGTGACCCCCTTAATAAAATTCAAGTTAAAGAGCTAAGCCTTTCTAGAACTTTGGGTCTTGTCAGACATAATGAACGCACTTTATCATCTTCTGCAAAAGCAATGATTAGTCTTTTAGAAGCTTCTAGAACTATCAACTAAATTAGCTTGTTAGGAGTCTTTCAGTAATTTAATTTATGATGAATGGTGTTATTAATGATTATCATGCTCAACGTCAATTGCTCGACCTGTAATAGTTAGAGTAACAGTCTTACGACGATCATTATCACGACGACGCTCAGAATATTGGAAGGACACTTTCAATTGCTGTCCGTTTGGTTTTACATTTCTTGCATTATTACGTCGACTGCCCTTTCTTCTATCAGGCATTTGAGGGGTCCAGACTATCTCGTCGATTAAATCACTTTCAGACATGCTTTTATCCTTAAAATAATAAGTTATTATTATTACATATAACGTTGATAATTGTTGCTAAATAGGAAACCTTCTTTTGAAATAACATTCTTCAAATATGGCAATAATCTAATAACCTGATACTATGCTATTCATATGGATGTAAATTCACTTAAAAGTACAGAGATCTCAAGCCAAGATAAAAAACCTTCAAATCAAGATCGCCATGATTTATATCAGGAAAATCAGCTCCTGAAAAATCAATTGCGTGACTTGATTGATTCTGTTGGTACTTATCGAGGTACTCAACGTCGTTTTGAAGATTTCGAATTAAAATTACTAGAATGTCAGAATTTTAAAACGCTTATTGATTGTTTAATAGAAACCATTATCGTCGATTTTAGTTTAGACAAAGTCTCATTAACACTCTTTGATCCCAATAACATTGCCCGTGAAATGCTAGGTTCAGTTTTACCCCATCAACAACAATTATCATTCGTTGATATTTATCAGCAACTTTGTCTACCAATTCGTGAATTACAGGCATCAAACACCTGGCCCGGTGGTTCACCTGGGGCAATGCGTCCACAACTAAGCTCTTCACTTGCTTATATCAAACTAGCCGGATTCCAAAGCACAGGAGTCAAATCTGTTGCTATATTACCCTTAATTCGGGAAAACTTATTGATTGGCTATTTTTGTCTTGGTAGCTATACAAGAAAACGTTTTGATCCTGATTTAGCAATAGAACTGTTAAGTCATCTCTCAGCTGTTGTTTCAGTATGCCTTGAAAATACATTAAGTCGTGAGCAACTACATCAATTAAGTCAAATTGATATGTTGACAAGGGTAAAAAATAGACGCGCTTTTGATAAAGCACTGCGCAGAGAGATTTCACGTTCTGAAAGAGATAATTTACCTCTGTCATGCCTTTTTGCTGACTTAGACTTTTTTAAGGCTATTAATGATACCTATGGTCATCCAACCGGAGATAGGACACTAAAGGCCGTAGCCTCTTCCATCCAGGACCAACTTCGTGAAACAGATGTTCTGGCCCGAGTAGGAGGAGAAGAGTTTACTGTTTTACTACCCAATACTGAACCTGAAAAAGCTCGAGATATAGCAGAGAGAATTCGTCAGGAGATTGAAAAAGTTGATATTCTAGATGACAAAGGCAAAATAGTTAAGCTAACAACCTCCATAGGTTATGCTTGTTGGAAACCAGGTATGCTGAAAGATGAAACCGTAGATGATGTACATCGACGCCTAATGTCAACAGCCGACCGCGCTGTTTACAAAGCAAAACAATCTGGACGTAATCGTGTCAGAGGTGAACAATATTGTCAGCTAAGAGACTCTTGAGAATCTGGAGTTCGAAAACCTAACTCTTCTAGAGTACCTCTTGAGCCATCTGGTGTCGAAATAGGACATAGGCAATGGGCACTAAATTCACGACGAATCTTATAACCTTTACGCAATCTATCAAAATGTTTAATAATATCTTTAGATAATCCGGCTCTAAGGGCTTTATCATCATCTCGAACATCATAAACTTGCCAAATTGCAGAAGATAAAGCTTGTAAGAATGATAATCCCTTTTCTAACTTGATAAAATCCTTAGGTAAATCTCTTTTTAGAAATGAATCGTCTTCTAGCGTATCTTCAATATCAAAATGTTTACAAAAAGCATGATATAACATTAACGTTCCACGAGTCTTACCTTCACGAGAGTGACCCGCGATATGCGGTGTTGCAAGAAAACACTTCTCTAATAGCTCACAATCAATATTAGGTTCATCACGCCAAACATCAATGATACATTGGTTATCTGTACTGCTATTGAGCCAAGTTTTTAGGGCTTGGGGCTCAATGATATTGCCACGGGCAGTATTAATAAAATAACGCATTTTCTTCATCGATTTGAAAAATTCAGAATTTATCATACTTTCTGTAGGCCACTGGCTCTCTGAACTTGTCGTTAATGGAACATGAGCAGTTATAAATTCGCAATCAGCTAGTGCTTTTTCATCAACTAATTCTCTAGAATCACCTGCTTTTTGAAGGGGGGGATCATAAAGGCAATAAGGAATCCCCATAACATCAAGTCGATTTGATATGGCTGTTCCAACATTCCCAGCACCTATGATTCCGATTTTACTTTTACGTAAATCGCTCTGGAGTTTTTCAGCAAAAACGAAAAGTCCACTTAGCACATATTCTGCAACTGCTATAGAATTGCAGCCCTTGGCATTGGTATAGCTTATATTATTTTTCTTTAACCAGTCTAAATCAAGATGGTCTAAACCAATGGTTGCAGTTCCGACAAATTTTACTGAAGAATTTTCCAATAACTGTTGATTAATTTTTGTCACTGATCTAACTAAAAGAACATCAGTATCAATCAACTTATCAGCAGAGACATTTCTCCCATCGCAGGTAGTAATATCAGCAAACTTTGAGAAAAGTTCTTTAATATGAGGTATATTTTCATCTGCTAAGATTTTCATTAATTTTTTATTTTCAAGCTAAAGACAATAATGATAAGTTTAGCATTGTCTTTAAGATCTACAACATATATGTTTGTTTTTTGGAGTAAAGTTTTGTCAGAAAAAGTATT
>JBLHLI010000328.1:0-3579 GCA_047618765.1 Enterobacterales bacterium
TTGTGCGATAATTTATTATTATTCTTCAGATTGACAATGAATTTCGGATTTATAATGGCAATTTACTTCATAAAACATAGTGATAAGGCACAAGATTCCCGTGCCAGACGTTCGGTCGCTAAATCTGAATCGGTCAAAATCTACCGAGGTATATATTCGGATGACATTACCACGCCTATACAAGATCAAATTCGTAGTAATATTATTCCTATTGTAAAACACTTATTTCCAAACAGTATGATCAGTCATCGGTCTGCTGCAAATTTAAAAGTTGAAGATGGTAAGTTTTTCCTAACGGGTAAAAATAATTACCAACATAAATTAGCCGGTGTCACAATTATTCAGAGTAAGGGCCCTGGGCCATTAAAATCTGATCCTATCTATATTGGTTATCCGTGTTCATCTGAGTCTCGATATTTATTAGAGAACCTGCAAATTGATAGAGGATTAAAAAAATCTTTAGGTCAAGCATGGGTGGAAGAAAAATTAGACCAACTAATAAATATTTCTGATGAAAGTCGCATTAATGAAATAAGAGATAATGCGCGTCAAATAGCAAAACAATTTCAGTGGGACAAGCCCTTTAATAAGCTCGATAATATCATTGGTTGCCTTCAAGGAACACGGGAGGCTTCTTTATTAACGACTAGAGCTAAAGCACGTGCTTGTGGAGAAGCCTTTGATAATGACAGAATCAGTTTATTTGAACAACTTGCTGTATTTCTACATAGGTGTGATTTTAAACAGCGTAAGCCCCAATTGTCTAATGAATTAGCATTTAGTAATGCAGCATTTTGGGACGCCTATTTTTCAAATTATATTGAAGGTACAGCTTTTGATATTGAAGAAGCTGAGGAAATAATTTATGAGCGCAAAGAATCTGAGGGCAGACATGAAGATAGCCATAATATACTTCGGTCTTATGATTTATTAAGTTCTAGAGATAAAATGAATAGGGCCCATAAAACTCCTGAAGAGTTTATTGAAACAATAAAATATTACCATCGCTACTTTATGGCTGAAAGTACAGAAAAAATACCCGGGGAGTTTAAAGTGAAAGCAAATAGGGCTGGTAATACACACTTTGTTTTGCCCGCACTGGTAGAAGGCACTTTTATTCGCATATATCCAATGATTAATGAGTTCCGATGCCCATTCAAGCGAGCAGTTTTTTGTATGTTCATTGTTGCTGAAATACATCCCTTCATTGATGGTAATGGTCGTATTGCAAGAATGATCATGAATTCGGAGTTAATTAAAGGTGGATTAGAACGAATAATAATTCCGACAATTTATAGAGAAGATTACTTGGGCGGCCTTCGAGCTGTATCTCATCATCAAGATTTTGTAGCCTATTGTAGAATGTTAGACAGAGCTCATTATTTCACTGCACGTTTTGATTACTCAGATGCAAATACGATCAAAGAAGAGTTTATTAGGATTGGTATTGAAAGGGATGATAAGGAAGCACTATTACCAGCTTATAATTACCGGAATGAGATGAGTGATATTCCTTCATTGTAGGTAATTCGTTGTACGATAATTGTGTGGGGCTTTATGTACAAGAGTGTAACGAGACATGCTCATTTATGAAATAAAGTCTTTAAAAACAACAGTATATATTGATTTGGTGGAGACGGCGGGAATCGAACCCGCGTCCGCAAATCCTCCACTTCTGGATCTACATGCTTATTCTGTCTTTAAGTTTAGTCAATCCGCTACCCAACAGACAGGGAATGCGAAAGACGATTTCAGTAATTTTTAATGAATCCACCCCGAAATCAGCTTCATCACGAGCTTGTTAGGATGACTCCTGATTTCCAGCAGTACAAGCACTGTCCGGGCAGAAGGCTCTAAGGCTGGGGTTTAAGCAGCTAGAGCGTAGTTGTCGTCGTTGGCAACTAAAAGTTTTACAGCTGGATTAACGAGGTAATCTGTGCCTCGACATGCACCTAAAGCTTTGTAATCCACGTCGAAGCCTAGTCGTCCCCAAGGTGTGAAAGTTTTAAAGTTTGTAGAAGTCGCTATTATAACGCACTATTTTTGGGTTTACTTCATTAATTTAACTAAATCGTTTGCCCAACGTTTATAAATTCTTTTAAAGTCTGAGTTATTAGTAACTCTATTGGTTCTAGTCATCTCATGATAATCGAATGTTTCTTCCTTACTAATGAGTTTAGCCAATAACACATTAGAAGAAGCATCATAAACCTCTAGTGTTAGAGTCGCACTTCCAGCCTGTCGAGTCATCACTACACTTGCAGTGTTACCTTGAATATCAGGGCCATTTATTACCAGATCTGTAATCACTGGCTTTAATCGTAAAGTATTACGATTTGGTGTATTCACCAGTTCTAAATTGGCCTGTTGATTTAAGTAATCAGGAAAGCTAATTTGAAATTGTTTTTCAATTCGCCCCGTTAATGTAAGGACGTCTTCATCTTTAATTTTTCGAGATAACTCTCTGTGTGTTTGATTATACTTTTTTTGCCAACCTTCTTTAAAAGTAGCAACTACCGGTTCAATCGTCACCGATTTATAGGAGCTAAGATTTGCGCCTTCTTTTAAATAGGTTTTGAGTTTCTTGGTATTCGATACCGTTGTAAGATTACCCATTGCTTCAGTTTCAAAAGCAAAAGTAGGGCTTGATAATGTTACTAGTGAGAGACCTATTAAACTAATAGTTAGGCCTTTTAAGATGTGTTTTAAATTTAACATTGTAACTCTCCATATAGATTCTGGATAACTACAATTGCAACTACAGTTATTGATATTTATAACCAATAGCGCAGTAATTATCCACCTTTTAATATTCTAGATTTATCTCTATTCCAATCTCTTTCTTTCATTGTTGCTCTTTTATCAAATTCTTTCTTACCCTTCGCCAAAGCAATTTCACATTTCACTTTATTCTTGCTCCAGTACATCGCTGTTGCAACTAAAGTATAGCCTTTACGCTCTACGGCACCAAGAAGTCGTGCTATTTCTGCTTCATGCAATAGCAGTTTTCTGACTCTAGTACCTTCGGCTACAATATGAGTTGTAGCAGTAGACAGTGGAACAATGGTGCAACCTGATATCCAAGCTTCGTGATTTTTTATAAAAACGTAGCTCTCAGCAAGGTTGGCGCTACCTGCACGTATGCTTTTTACTTCCCAGCCTTGCAGGACCATGCCAGCTTCATAACGGTCTTCGATAAAATAATCGAACTTCGCCCGTTTATTAACTGCGATAGTGCCTGTGCCTGATGTATTTTGTTTTTTCTTTGTTACCATAAACTATATTATACTGAGAGATCAGAGAAATGTGTATGCTAGAAAGCGATTATCCCTGTTATAATTCTCCAAGTTAAATCAATTTGTTTACTTATTAAGCAGTTTGTAGGTATCAAAAGGTATCAAAATATTAATACTAGCTACCATATGACTATATTGCTGAACCTAAGCTGAACGGAGTAAATTGTTCAAGTTAACAAGTAAGATAAATACAATAAGAAAATACAAAAAGTAGTTATATAACATTTATAGGACCAAAATATAAAATGGCCGATGTAGAACGCAGTGCTCTGGTTAATTTCAG
>JBLHLI010000329.1:0-3566 GCA_047618765.1 Enterobacterales bacterium
AGTAACTCAATAGATGCATTAAACTTTTTAGCTAGGCCGATTGCTCTTGATAAAGCAGGTTGTTCCTTTTTTGTCGGGTCCATATCAACAAGAATGTGATTAATTTCCATCATGACTCTCCAATTATTAGAAATTGCAAAAATAAAACCTTTCTTTCTAAAGGTATTATCACATCTTCAATAAATAGAGGTATTGACTCAAATCAATGTTTCCATATATCAACAAAGCTTCAACTCAAGAATTAATAGTGGAGCATTCTATGGTGATGCTTTCTATTAATTAAATTAATGCTCATTTTATTATCTACAACCTTATGGACCAGTCTTTAGTGAATAACCCTATTTGCTATTCAGTGTTTTGGCATGACTGCTGGTGCAATAACCTGGCGGAGCCGTTACTGCCTGGCTCTCTGTAGGCACTGGCGAATTGGCAGGTTGTTTTATTTGCAGGCCCAGGTGCTATTCTTGGAGGTATCTTTGCCAAAACCTTAGTTACACATTTATCTGCAACCCGATTGAAATTGTTTTTTGCCTTTTGGTCATTGGTTATTGGTCATTGGTATTAAGCTTTAGTTGGTATTAATCACCAAACAGATCTTTTAGTTTGTCCTTTAACTTGTCTTTTAATTTTGTTTTGAAAAGATCCTTCATATCCAGTGAAATATCAGGATCAGCCATTGAACCTTTAATTTTTAATGGGATGGTGATATTTTTTAAATCTGTTATTGGTTGACCGCCCTGACCTTCCAATGTGCCAACTATAGAAGTTTTTAACTTATAATTTACACTTTCATCGATAATATTTGCAGTACCATCACCTGAAATTCGTAGTAAGGGTGAAAGTAATGATAAATCTTGATTATTCACAATGCCATCAGCTAAATTAAAACTCCCTGTAAAAGAAGCAAAATCAGTTTGATCAAGCTGTTCTGATGTCTCGACAGTTTGGCCTTTAAGTTTGGCATAACTAGTACGTATCAATTCTGCAATATTAACTCCATGTATAGCGCCGTCAGAAAAATCAAACTCACCTGAGCCCTTAGTATTTTTGCGTAAACTGGCTTGGTCAAGGCCGATGCCATTAATATCAATTAACATATTGACTGCACCACTAATGACTTCTTTAGCCATCAGATCATTAATCAGAGGTAATGCTTGAACATCTTTTAGAGTTGATTTGAATGAAAAAGAAGGCACAGCATTTTTACCATTTAGCATAATATTTGCTAACACTGCTCCCTCATAGAGCTCAGCATTTATTGGATTAAGCTGCATTGACGAATTCTTTAATTCCATGGGAAAACGAATATTCGATACCGTTAAGTTATTTGCTTTGACAGATTTTATTGTTAACAATCCTTTGGCATTAAAACTTTTCATCCAAGATAAATCAATTGCTTGACTGTCTTTTTGATCCTTAACATCAGCAGATGTCTCTGTGCCTTCTAAAATTTTATCGAGATCAATATCACTAATCTTAACGTCGTACTCAAGATTGGGAATACCAGCTAAGCTTGCCTTAAATTCTCCATTGATATCGATATCAAGTAATGAGAGATCCAAGGTATCAAAGTTAACAACCTGATTCGCTGAATCAAAATAACCATTTACTGTAGAAACAATATCAATATTTTTATTCGGCAAAGCTTCACCCTTAGCCGATATTTTTGTAATCAGATTGATAAGGTCGAATTTTTGTAATTGTTGATCAATCATTATTTGGCCAGATGAATCTATATCTGCACTTATGTCACCTGTATTAATTAAAGCGGAGAAAGATAAAGAAACCGGTTTCTCTAGTTGGAAGCTACCTAATTCAAAGTTAACTGCAGTAAGGGATTGTTTACTTTGTTCAGCAAGATTTTCAATTACTATATTGGCATTATTTACCTGAATACCATCTATTGCTAAATCATTTATTGATGGCTTGGAACTTTGCGTTTCTGCTATTTGAGCCGTATTGGTTTTATTATCTACTTCTTCACTAGATGAAGGTTGTGTTAAATTACTAACGCCATCTTTACGTGTATGTATATAAAGAGAAAGCTCGTCAATTGAAATCAAGCCTATCTCTATTCTTTTATTCAATAGTGGTAAGAAAGCCAGATCTATCTGGGCACTTTCAAATTGGAGTAATGGTTCAGAGGGAAATCCTGCTGGACTATTAATTTTTGTTTGGCCAATGGTAAAGCCGATGTTAGGCAAAAATCTCCATGAGATATCACCATCTATCGTTAACTCTCTATTGGAAGTAAGCTTAACTTGAGAAATAATATCAGACTTATAATCATTGGGATCCATGATTAAGGTGATATATGTCATTGCAACGACTATTAAACCAACAACACTGCCTAATACAATGAGCGAGATTTTTTTAAGTGTCATTTTCCATCGACTCCTTTGAATAATTGCTTGATGAAATTAAATAAATTTATTCAATGACATTCCCTGTTTAAATAGTAGCAGTTACATAACAGAAGGGAAATATTAAATTTGACTGAAAGGTAGTAGTCATAGTCTTGAGGCAGTTCACAAAACATGATCATTGCAAGTTTTTTATCTTAGCTAAATAAGGCGCTATCTGGTTAGCTGTAATTGTCATCTCAGCTTTTAACCAGGTTAAAAATTTAATTACTTTAGGGTTTTCAAAATGATTGACTGGAGCCACCGCATATATATTAAAGGCCGTTGAAGCAAATTCTTTTGCGTAAACTAATTCACCTGATTGTATTAGATCGACCACTAAACTCATTCTCTGCAGAGTAATTCCCTGTCCACTTCGTGCTGCTTCTACACCTAAAGCACCATCCTTTAGCAGTAATGTTTGATGTTGGGAATTATCACCTATGCCATAAAATTTTTTAAAATCATTCATCGACTGCTTAACACCTGAGGTAGTGCCAACTATTGATGGCGTACTTACGATATCATCTCGATTAATAACACCATTGCTAACAAGTGAAGGTGCACAAACTAATACGGTAGGATCTTGCATCAGAAATTCAGCTTTCAGTTCTGGGTAATTTCCACTTCCGTAACGAATAGCCAATTCAATATTGTCTGTTTCAAAGTCAATGAGATCGAGAGAGGTGTCGATATTAATTGATAACTCAGGGTGAAGTTGGTTAAAGTTTACTAAACGCTTTATAAGCCAATTTGAGGCTATCGACGGTATTGTAGATACTCTCAACCTATTAGGTTCAGGATCATTGGTTATAGTATTTAAACCTTCTTGAAAGTTGAGAAAGGCCGATTGTACAAAAGGAAATAATTGTCGCCCTTTCCTGGTTAAAATAACTTTCTGATGGCCACGATCAAAGAGTTTAACCTTAAGTGTTGATTCAAGATTTCTAATTTGCTGACTAATAGCTGCTTCACTAATGTTCAATGTAAGGGCAGCTTGTTTAAAGCTTTCATACTTCGCAGCCCAATAGAATTGCCTTAAACCATTGAGAGGTAGTGGGTAAGTGTTAATAGCGTCTAATTTCATAAAACGACTATACTTAAGTTAAACTTAAGTATCCATCAATTTTTATCGTTTGTCACAAACCCTGCTAAACTTTATAT